>NZ_JBFPKO010000028.1:0-82272 GCF_040948765.1 Paraburkholderia sp. BR10923
GGCCTGGCGCTGACAGCGCTCAGGCCACGACCGAAGCCGGGGCCAACTTCGTACTTGAGGGCATGCGGGTGTCTGCCCCGGGTGTCTGCCCCCGTAGGCGCCCGTATTGCCGAAGTTCGGCCAGACGAGCAAGGAGGTCTTAGCGGCTTCGAGCAACCGGATTTCCGCCAGCCAATGAAAAAGGATAATCAGCAGCATATTGCGGTACTGGTTGTTCTCATATCCCAAATCGCCTTTCTGGCAATGTTCGCATTCGCTGAGCATGTCGTCAGGCATAACAAATGGATCGCCGCAGGATTTGGATTCGATCTTTTATTCGGGCTGATTCTGTCGGTCGGTTTTGTCGGGACCTGGCGCGCGCGCGCTATCGATTCAGATTTTCTCGGCCTTCTTCTGGCCAATCCGGTCGAACTGGCTGTCGTTATTGCAACTGCCGGTCAGTTGGTGGCCATTCTCCTTGTTTAAGGCGATCGGAAAGTACGCGTCGCAACATACGCTCAGCTATCGGCATGGCTCGCGATAAAACTCGCGAACGCGTTATACGGAAGCGCAAGCGCCGTGCCGTTGATCATCAGGCCGTAGGTGGAGTCCCCGCTATCGAGCTCGTAATACATCGCCGATTGGATGTTCTTCGTCTTTCTCGCCTGATAGTAAGTGAGCAGACGCGAGCTGATGTAGTTGGCCCGGTATGCCTCGCTCTTCTCCGGCCCCGTGTTCCATTCCGAGATCACGAAGGGGACGCCATAGCGGGCCTTGCAATAGGTGGGCAAATCGAAGCCCGGGCCGGACCCGTCGGTGCCGATGTCGAAGATGTCGCCGTACACCTCGTAGTTGTGCCACGTTGTCAGGTCCCACCTCACGGTCGGATGGCCGCTCGTGCCATCGGGCTGCTTGCCATCCCACAGAGCGTCGGACGCGCCGATATCAGCAACACAAAAGTTGACGCCGCATTTAGCATCCGCCTGCACCGACTTCACGCCGTCGATCATGCCGCGCATCGCACCGCGCATCAGCGGCCAGTTCGTATTGTTGAAGTCGACGACGCTCGTTCCCGCGCTGGTGGAGTCGAGAATGATCCCGTTCGCGCGCGTCAGTTCGTTACCGCATTCATACATGGTCACGCCGTGGGGTTGCAATGCCGACGCGACAGTCACCGCGCAATTGAAGCCCCGCGTATAGGCCGCCGCTTCACTCGTGAACAGGTTGCCGTTGCCGTCGTAGATGCCGACGTCGATCAGCACGAAAAGAGTCAAGCCCGCCGGCTGGAATGCTTGCGCCAACGCCAGGACCTTGGCGAGTTGCGGTGCGTAGTCCGTACAGCTGAGCCGGTACGTCGAGCAGCCGAGGGCTTGCATGATCGATACGATCTGTGACGTCGAATACAGGTAATCGTAATGCCCGTTGATACCGTGAAACGAGCCGGCTGGCGCCGCGGTCGCGATGCGCGGATCGCTGCACGGCAACCATTGATCCGCATCGCCGCATACATAGAACTGACCGCCGGTCGATTGTGCCCAGAACTTGCCGCCGTACCACAGCAGCAGCGCCGCATTCGACATCGTGCCGACGGCATTGCGATTGCGATACACGACGCCGTTCACGACGGTCCATATCGAGCCGGCCTTGTCGATCAGATACGTCGCGGGCGGGATCATGGCGCCGTCGGCGGAGGTGCCGCCCAAACGCGGGTCATTGCACGCAAACCATGTCGTCCCATTCCATCCGTAAAACTGACCGCCGGTTCCCTCGTGATAGACCGCGCTCCCGTACCAGAGGATCAACGAAACGTTGTAGGTGTCGCCCGCTGCGACTCCGTTCCTGTAGACAGACCCGCCGACCAGGGTCCACGACGCGTTCTGACTGTCGATGATTACCGTCGCCGGCGGGATCGTCGTGTTCTGTGGCGAAGCGTTCGAAGCGTTGCCGGGCGACCCCGAGTTCGGGTCTGATGCTGAGCCGGAGCTGTCGCCCGAGCTCGCGCCGGACGTGTCGGCGCGTCCCGTTCCACTTGATGGAGCCGGCGACGAGCCGTTCGCCACCGTGGTCGCGCTACCCGTCGAGGGCGCAATACTCGCGGTGGTCGTGCCCGTCGTGCCCGTCGAGGCCGCGATTCCGGAGCTTGCCGTGCCGGTAGAGGGTGATGCCGCGGTGCCCGACGGACTCGCGGAATTGCCCGTGGAAGAACCGCCGGCATCCGGCGTACCACTACTACCACCACCACCGCCGCACGCGCTCAATGCGACAGTTCCGCCGAGCGCGGTAAGACAGCCAAGAAATTGACGTCGTCCAATCATGACAATAGCGCGGGCTGCCGCGAGGCGGCCCACGAGAAAATCTGGAGAGAGAGGGGGAGTCCTGCGGGTCGCGAGTGCGTCGCGTGAGCCGTTCAGGACATGCGATGTGCGGTAGTGGATGGTCTTTGGTTGCGACCGATCACTGAGTCCGGCAAGTCATGCCTGTCTGTCGGCACAAATTGCGCGTGGGAGCAGGGTGGGGCGGAAATAAAATCTTTTCGCTCGCGATGGACGAACTGCGGAAAGATTTCACTCGCTGGATGTGGGCGTGGGAATGGGGCGAGGTGTGGGCAGCGGCGGGCTTGGAACCCCCGCCGCCTTTCGCGGCGCCTATGCGCGATGCGGCCCGACGATGCCCAGCCGCGCGATGCGCCGGTACAGCGTCGCGCGCGATATGCCCAACGCCTGCGCGGCGGCGTTAGGCCGCCACTGGCAACGCGTGAGCGCCGCGACGATCCGTGCCCGCTCGTCGTCGGCGCTGGCCGGCGACGTGGAGGCCGCCGCGAGAGCCGGCGTCGCGGCGGGCGCGAGTTGCGCGGCAAAGTCTGGCGACACATGCCGCAACTCGACGCGAGCCGAATCGCAGACCGCGCACGCATAGCGCAGCACGTTGCGCAACTGCCGGATATTGCCAGGCCACGAGAAGGCGGCAAGGCGCTCGGCGAATTGCGGATCGAGCATCAGCACATGGCTGGCCGCCTGTGCTTCCTCGTTGAACACCGTATCGATCACATCGCGGATGTCGGCGCGCTCGCGCAGCGGCGGTATCCGCAGCGTCGCGCCGCTCAGTCGATAGTAAAGATCCTCGCGGAACGATCCGGCATCGACCATCTGCATCAGATCCCGGTGCGTTGCGCAGATCACGTCGATATCGACGCGCACTGGCGTCTCGCCGCCGAGCGGCACCACCTCGCCCTCGGCGAGCACGCGCAGCAGGCGGGTTTGCAGGCCGAGCGGCATGTCGCCGATTTCATCGAGAAACAGCGTGCCGCCATGCGCGAGCGCGATCTTGCCGCGCGCGCCGCGACTGCGGGCGCCGGTGAACGCGCCAGGCGCATAACCGAACAGCTCGCTCTCGATCAGCGGCTCCGGAATCGCGCCGCAATTCACGGCGACGAACGGCCGCGTGCGCCGCGAGCCCGAGTCGTGCACCGCGTGCGCGAACACCTCCTTGCCGACACCGGTTTCGCCGAGGAGCAGAACCGGCAGCCGCTTGCCGGCAATCCGCAAGGCGACTTCGGCGTTGCGCGCGATCCGTTCGTCCGAGCTGTGCAGAAAGCGGCTCATTGCGCCGATGCTGCCATCGGCGTGCACATCGCCCGGCCGTGTCGTGACGAGCGGGCGGGCCGCGCGTCTCATCGGCGCGCGAATGCGCGCATACAGCATCGCGCCGGTCGCGCGCAGCCTCAGCGCCACGATCATGTCGGTGCGCGCGACGTCGTGCAGACGGACCTCGGACGTGTCGAATATCTCGTCGATGTGGCGCGGACCGTCGAGGCCCGCGATGCTCTCATGCGCCTTGCGGTTCGCGGCGGCGATGTTGCCGCATTCGTCGAAGGCGATCAGCGCTTCGGGTTGCGCTTCGACGAAATGGCGGCTTTGATGGCCGAACAGCACCCAGTGCTGCGCGGTCTGGTTCAGGAAGTAGCCGTCCTCGATCAAACTCGCGCTTTGCCGCACCAGTTGAAAAACCAGCCCCTGGCTGTCGCGGTTGTCCGGCGATCGGATCGCCGAGGCATCGAGCACGCCGATCAATTCGCCGGTCGGCGCGAAGATCGGCGAAGCGCTGCACGTGAGCGTCGTGAACGCGGCCCGGAAGTGATCGGTCTTGTGCACCGTGATCGGCGCGAGATCGGTGAGCACGTTCGCGATGCCGCATGTGCCTTCTTCGCGCTCGGACCAGCACGAGCCGATATGCAGCCCCGCATGCTTGAAATCGTTGCGCCGGTCGCGGTCGATCCGATAGTCGATCGTGACGCCGTGCGCATCGGACAGCATCACGCAATAGTCGGCGACGCGAATCATTTCGTGCAGCCGCGTCAGGCACTGGCCCGATGCGCGCAGAAAGGCTTCCTCCTTGCCCTGGACTTCACGCAGCTCGGCGGACGACAGCACGCGCGGGCCGATCACGGAGCTGGGGTCGAGCCGGTACTGCTCGTACGAGCGCTGCCACGACGACACGAGGCGCGGCGAATTCGCTGGCGCGGGCAAGCGTCCTTCGATGGCCCCGCGTACGCGATCGACGTGCTGCGTTTGAGAAACATAGGGCATGGCCGGCTCCAGGCGAGCGACACCGAGTAGGGCGAGTCCCTGTCTTGTAGCACATCCGCCACGAGCAATCACATTGCGGCGCAGCACTCGAGGCGCGTGAGACGAACGTCTCAGAGGCTGGCGAGACGCTGGTCGCATCGCGCAAACCCTTGTCTGGCGCGGTGCCGCTCAAGCGCCGCGGCGTGTGTCGAGCCTCGCGCCTCGTCGCGAAGCGCGCTCGTGAGACACAGTGAACTGCGCGGCGCAGGTCCGATGAAAGCGGCCGTGAACGCGGGCCCCCGCGGCTGCCCTTTGAATACAACGCTTCCGGCGCGTGCGCACGGCGCGCAAGCAACTGGCCCGACCTTTGCAGTATCGCTGGCAGACGAAAGCAAACGCGACAGCAAGCGCGCTTCACCCCAGCAAGTCCGCTTCGCAACTCGCGCACCGGAGACAAGCCAGTGTTATCGCCCATCACCGTCGGCGTGATCGCGAACCCGGCATCGGGCCGTGATATTCGACGCCTCACTACACACGCTTCGGTGTTTCCGACCGCCGAGAAAGCGAACATGGTCGTGCGCCTTCTCGCGGGCCTCGGCATGTTCGGCGTCGCTCGCGTGCTGACCTTGCGCGACCGCACCGGGGTCGCCGCCTTGGTGCTGCGTGCGCTCGAAACCCATGCAGCCGTGGCCGAGCCGCAGCCCTGGCCGAAGGTCGAATTCCTCGAACTGCCGATCACGGACAGCGCGGCGGACACTCACGCGGGTGTCGCGCGAATGGTCGGCTTGGGTGTCGACTTGATCGCGGTGCTCGGCGGCGACGGCACGCATCGCGCGGTAGCCGCGCATTGCGGCGACGTGCCGCTGCTGACGCTGTCGACGGGCACCAACAACGCGTTTCCAGAACTGCGCGAAGCGACGGTGGCGGGCCTCGCGGGCGCGCTCGCCGCTTCCGGGCTCGTGCCGCCCGAGGTCGCGCTGACGCGCAACAAGCGTCTCGTGGTCCGCTGCGTCGCGGGCCCGAACAAGGGGCGGGAGGAAATCGCGCTGGTCGATGTGTGCGTGAGCCGGCAGCGGTTCGTCGGCGCGCGGGCGGTCTGCGAGCCGGCGGATCTCGAAGCGCTGTTTCTGACGTTCGCGGCGCCGGATGGCATCGGCCTGTCGTCGATCGGCGGCGCATGGGCGCCGGTCGAGCGCGGCGCGCCCTACGGGCTGCATCTGACGTTCGCGCGTGCGGGCGAATCCGGCGTGCCGATCTTCGCGCCGCTCGCGCCGGGCCGTGTCGATCAGGTGACGATGCGCACCTGCGAGCGTTTCGAAGCAGGTTGCTGGACGCCGCTGCATACCGAACGAGGGACGCTCGCCTTCGACGGCGAGCGCGAGATCGAGCTCGAACGCGACGACCGCTACGAGATCGCGCTCGACTGGGCGGGACCGCTCACGGTCGATGTCGGCCGCACGCTGCGCTTTTGCGCGTCGCGGCAGTTGATGCGCGAAGCGGCGGCGCGTCGGAGCTAATCAACTCAGGAGGAAGCCAACGCTGGAAGCAAAGCCGGCTGAAGTAGCAGTGACCATCGAGATCATTCCCAGGAGACACACCATGTCTGTTTCGACGCAGTTGAGCAAGGAAAAGCTGCTGGAAGCGTACCGGATGATGCGCACGATCCGCGAGTTCGAGGAGCGTCTGCACGTCGAATTCGCGACCGGCGAGATACCCGGCTTCGTGCATCTGTATGCCGGCGAGGAGGCGTCGGCGGTCGGCACGATGATGCATCTTAACGATGCGGACTATGTCGCGACCACGCACCGTGGTCATGGCCACTGCATCGCGAAGGGTGTGGACGTGCGCGGCATGATGGCCGAAATCTACGGCCGCAGCACCGGCGTGTGCCGTGGCAAAGGCGGCTCGATGCATATCGCCGATCTGTCGAAAGGGATGCTCGGCGCCAATGGGATCGTCGGCGCGGGCGGTCCGCTCGTGTGCGGCGCCGCACTCGCCGCGAAGCTAAAAAAGACCGGCGGCGTCGGCGTGTGCTTCTTCGGCGACGGGGCGTCGAACCAGGGCGTGATCTTCGAATCGATGAATCTCGCTTCCGTCTGGCGCCTGCCGGCGATTTTCGTTGCGGAGAACAACGGCTATGCGGAGGCGACCTCGTCGACATGGTCGGTCGCGGCCGACAACATCGCCGACCGCGCGAGCGGCTTTGGCATGCCCGGCGTGATCGTCGACGGCTTCGATTTCTTCGCGGTGCACGAGGCGCTGGGCGCCGCGATCGAGCGGGCGCGCGGCGGCGGTGGCCCGACGCTCGTCGAAATGAAGTTGTCGCGCTATTTCGGGCACTTCGAAGGCGATGCGCAAACGTATCGCGCGCCCGGCGAAGTGCAGAAGCTGCGCGACGAAAAAGACTGCCTGAAGCGCTTCGAGGAGCGCGTGGTGCGGGCCGAAATGCTCAGCGCCGACGAACTGCGCGGCATCGATGCGACGGTGAAGCAGTTGATCGACGGCGCAGTGACGGAAGCGAAGGCCGCGCCTCTGCCGACGGCTGCCGACCTGCTGACCGACGTCTACGTGTCCTATCCGTAATCCACAGCGCGAATCAATCAACCTTCAGCTTTGCATGGGATCGCAGTAAGAGCTTTGCATGGGACTGGAGTAGGCGCTGAAGCGCCAACACCAGTCGACAGCTAAAGCGCTAACTCCGATCGACAGGAGACAGTCATGGCACGGAAGATCACGTTTTCTCAGGCGATCAACGAAGCGCTGAGCCAGGAGATGGCGCGCGATGAAACCGTCATCGTGATGGGCGAGGACAACGCGGGCGGCGCCGGGTCCCCAGGCGAGCAGGATGCGTGGGGCGGTGTGCTCGGTGTGACGAAAGGGCTTTTTCACAAATATCCGGGGCGGGTGCTCGACACGCCGCTATCGGAAGGCGGCTTCATTGGCGCGGCGGTCGGCGCGGCCGCATGCGGTCTGCGTCCGGTGGCCGAGCTGATGTTCATCGATTTCATGGGCGTGTGCTTCGACCAGATCTTCAATCAGGCCGCCAAGTTTCGCTATATGTTCGGCGGCAAGGCAGTGACGCCTGTCGTGATTCGCACGATGCAGGGCGCTGGCCTGCGCGCGGCCGCGCAGCACTCGCAGATGCTGACGTCGTTGTTCACCCACATACCCGGCCTGAAGGTGGTGTGCCCGTCGACGCCGTACGACGCGAAGGGTTTGCTGATCCAGGCGATCCGCGACAACGATCCGGTCATCTTCTGCGAGCACAAGCTGCTGTATGGCCGCGACGGCGACGTGCCGGAAGAGTCGTATGCGATTCCGTTCGGTGAAGCGAACGTGGTGCGCGAAGGCGACGACGCGACGATCGTCACGTATGGCCGGATGGTTCATCACGCGACCGATGCCGCCGAAACGCTCGCGAAAGAGGGCATCCAGGCCGAGGTGATCGATTTGCGCACGACCTCGCCGCTCGACGAGGAAACGATATTGGAAAGCGCTGAGCGAACCGGACGCGTCGTCGTGGTCGACGAGTCGAATCCGCGCTGCTCGATTGCGACCGATATCGCCGCGCTGGTCGCGCAGCGCGCGTTCCATTCGCTGAAGGCGCCGATCGAACTCGTGACCGCGCCGCATACGCCCGCGCCTTTCGCAGGCGTGCTCGAAGACATGTATATCCCGTCGGCGGAGAACATCGCCGCGGCCGTGCGGAAAGTAAGGAGCTGAGCAATGCCGATTCACATGATCACGATGCCCAAGTGGGGGCTGTCGATGGAGCAGGGGCAGGTCAACGGCTGGCTGAAGGAGGTCGGCGAAAAAGTCGCGAAGGGCGACGAGATACTCGACGTCGAGACCGACAAGATATCGTCGGGCGTCGAGTGCGCTTTCGACGGCACATTGCGCCGGCAGATCGCGCAGCAGGGCGACACGCTGCCGATCGGCGCGCTGCTCGGCGTGGTCGCGGACGCCGAGACGTCCGATGCCGACATCGATGCAGCCGTCGAGGCGTTCCAGCGCGACTTCGTGCCGGCCACCGCGGATGCCGCGGACGCGGGGCCGCAGCCGGAAAAAGCGCAGATCGGCGGGCGCACCGTGCGTTACCTGAAGATCGGCGACGGCGGCACGCCCGCTGTGCTGATCCACGGCTTCGGCGGCGATCTGAACAACTGGCTCTTCAACCATGCGGATCTCGCCGCGCACCGCGCCGTGTGGGCGCTCGATTTGCCAGGGCACGGCGAGTCGGGCAAGGCGGTCGACACGGGCAGCCTCGACGAACTGGCGGACAGCGTGATCGCGTTTCTCGATGACCGGGGCATCGAGCGCGCGCATCTGGTCGGCCATTCGATGGGCGGCGCCGTGTCGATGACGGTCGCCGCGAAGGCGCCCGAACGCGTCGCGTCGCTGGCCTTGATCGCGGGCGCGGGGCTCGGCGACGAGATCAACCGCGAGTACATCGAAGGCTTCGTCGCGGGCAGCAGCCGCAACACGCTGAAGCCGCATCTGGTGAAGCTGTTCGCCGACGGGTCGCTGGTCACGCGGCAACTGGTCGAAGACATCGTCAAGTACAAGCGGCTCGAAGGCGTGAACGACGCGTTGCGCAAGATTGCCGCGTCCGCGTTCGAAGGCGGGGTGCAAAGCCGCGTCTATCGCGACCGGCTCGACACGCTCGCGCCGCGCACGCTGGTGATCTGGGGGGCGCAGGACCAGATCATTCCGGCCGCGCACGCACAGGGGCTGCCCGCTCAGGTGCGCGTGCACGTAATCGACGGCAAGGGGCACATGGTGCAGATGGAGGCTGCATCGGACGTGAACCGCCTGCTCAACGAGTTCTTCGGATAACCGCGATGGACGCCGCTTCTCATACCGACAGCGTCACGGCGCTTGGCCAGCAGGGCAAGCGCAATCGCGACAAGCTCGCCCGCATTCCGGTGAAGATCGTGCCGGCGGACCATGCGGCCGTCTTGCCGAAGCCGCCCTGGCTGCATGCTCGGCCGATGATGAGCGAAACCGTCGCGGGCATGGCGGCGGTTCTGCGCGAGCACAAGTTGCATTCGGTCTGCGAGGAGGCGATGTGTCCGAACATCGGCGAGTGCTTCGCGCAGCGCACCGCGACATTCATGATCATGGGAGGGATCTGTACGCGGCGCTGCGCGTTCTGCGACGTCGCGCATGGCCGGCCGCAAGCGCTCGACGAGGACGAGCCCGCGCGGCTCGCCGACGCCGTCGCGGCGCTGGGGCTGCGCTACGCGGTGATTACATCGGTGGACCGCGACGATCTGCGCGACGGCGGCGCCGCGCACTTCGCGCGCTGTATCGCGCTGGTGCGCGAGCGCGTACCGGGCATTCGCGTCGAAATCCTGACGCCGGATTTTCGCGGGCGAATCGAGCGCGCGCTCGATGCGCTGTCCGGCGCGTGGCCGGACGTCTTCAACCACAACATCGAGACGGTGCCGTCGCTGTATCGGGCGGCGCGGGCAGGCGCGGACTATCGCGGCTCGCTCGAATTGCTGTCGCGAGCGAAACGCCAGAACGCGGCGGCGTTGACCAAATCCGGCCTGATGGTCGGCCTCGGCGAGACCGACAGCGAACTGCTCGCGACGATGCGCGATCTGCGCGCGCACGACGTCGACGTACTGACGATCGGTCAGTATCTCGCGCCGTCGCGGTATCACATGCCGGTGCGGCGATATGTGCCGCCCGCGACTTTCGACATGCTGCGCGATGAAGGTTTGAAGATGGGGTTCGTCGAAGTAGTGGCGGGGCCGCTCGTGCGCTCGTCGTATCACGCGGATCGGACGCCGCGGGGCCACGCCCCAATCCCGTGAATACCTCCCCGTAACCTCGGCTTTTCGACCGATTGGCCGCCAGCCAGGTAGCCGACAATTGGTGGCTATACGAGGCGAGTCCCAGCGCGCGGCTGCCTCCCGGACGACGAAACGGTATTCGTCACCACGTGCACTTTGTCGAGGCAGACATGTCAAGCAACATTACGATCACGGACGAACTCGTAGCTGAAATCGCAAACCGGATGGCCGACGAGGGCCAGAAGGTGTCTCCCGTCGCCATCTGGTCCGAAGTCCATAGCGGTTCGGTGGTCGCGGTGTCCGCGGCATTGCGCAAGTGGCGCGAGACGCGCGCCGCGCGGGTGCCGCAGGTCGTCGAACGTCCTGCTTTGCCGGAAACCGTGACGGACACCATGCGCGAAGCGCTCGACCGGCTGTGGACGTCGGCGCAGGACGAAGCGGAACGCTCAGTGGCGCGACGCCTCGCCGCGATGCGTCAGCGTGTCGAGGACGCCAGCAACGAGCGCGATGAAGCGCTCGCCGAACTGCAAACCACCGTCCAGGAACTCGATGCGCTGCAGGTCCAGTTGGACAAGATGACCAGCGCCTACGACGAGAAGGTCGATGCCGTGGCCGGGCTGGAAGAGGACATCGCGCTCGCGGTGCAACGCACCGACGCGGCCGAGAAGCGCGCGCAGGAGCTTGCCGACCGCGTTTCGCACCTCGAAGCGGAACTGGAGCGCGCGGAACAGGCCGCGCAGCGTGGAGCGATTGCGGGCAACGAGAGCGATGCCGCGGGCGAGGGCGAGGCGGCGAGCGAGTCGGCCAAGTCGGTAGTCGAAACGCCGGCCGGCGAAGCAGAGCGCGCGGCGCTGGAAGCGGAGCATGCCGAAGCGGTCGCTCGTCTTCAGAGCGAGCTCGAAGCGATTCGCGCGCAACTGCAGGCCGAGCAGGAAGCGCATGCGGCCCGACGCGAAGAGGTCGAAGGCGCGCAGGCCGAACGGGATGCCGCCGCGCTCGAATTGCAGAATGCCCAGACGCAAATCGCCAGCCTGAGCGACGAGCGCGATGCGGACGCTTCCGAAATCGCGAGGTTGTCGGCCAGCTTGTCCGAAGCGCAGGAGCGTGCCGACGCGGAGCAGCAGCGCGCGGCCGAACTGGCCGAAAGCGCGGCGGCCGCGAGCGAGAAGGCCGAGGACGCGGAATCGGCGTCGCCGGCGGGTGTCGACTCGCAGGAACTCGAGGCATTGAAGGCGCAGATGTCGCGCGACGCGCAAGCGCATGCCGCAGCGATTGCCGAGGCGCGGGAGACCGTCAGGAAATGGTCCGACTACTCGAACGCACTGAAGCAGCAGCTGACTCAGGCGAATGAAAAAATGGTGGTCGTCCTTGCCCGCGGCGCGGGCGAAGCGACCTTGAGCCGCCGGCTTTCCGCTGAACTCGGTCGGGTCGAGCCGGAGCATGAATTGCTGCGCAAGGAGATCCAGCAGCAAGTGATCGTCGAAACGATCACCGCTCACCTCGAGAAACAAGGCTACCGCTACGACGAGCAGACGGGTGCGGTGTCGAAGCTGAACACCGAAAGCTCGCCTGCGTGACAATGGTCAGAAGGCTGTTGTCGTTCGACGGCTCTTTGTCGCACAGGCGTGCGCCATGCCACGTTCGATGGACGTGACATGGCATTGCCCTCTACGGCTTTGAAACGGTGCAGCGGGGAATGGACCGCGCGCTGGACTCAGCGCATCACGAACGGATCGCTGATCGGCTCGTCCGAGGTGCGCAGCCATACCGACTTCGTCGTCGTGTATTCGAGCGCCGCGGCCATGCCGCCTTCGCGGCCGTGACCGGACAGGCCGAAGCCGCCGAACGGCACCAGCGGCGACACCGCGCGATAAGTGTTGATCCAGACGATCCCCGAGCGCACGCGCTTCGACACGCGATGCGCGCGAGTCAGGCTGGTGGTGAAAATGCCCGCGGCGAGACCGTAGGCGGTGCTGTTAGCCTTGTCGATCGCTTCCTGCTCGGTGGTGAACGTATCCACCGAAAGCACCGGCCCGAACAGCTCCGTCGTAATGCTGTCGGCGTCGCTCACGCCGGTGCAGTCGAGAATCGTCGGCGCATAGTAGTAGCCGTCGCGCGCGAGCGTCTTGCCGCCGGTGAGCACCCTGGCGCCCTGACGCACCGAGTTCGCGACGACCTTCTCGATGTTGCGCAGTTGCCTCTCGGTGCAAAGCGGCCCGTATTCGGTCGTCATCTCGTTGGGCGAACCCACGCGTATGCGCGACACGCGCTCCACCAGCAGGGCGAGAAACCGCTCTTTCACGGAGGCTTCGATCAGCAGCCGCGAGCCCGCCACGCAGCTTTGGCCGCTCGCCGCGAAGATGGCCGCCACCTGCGCGTTCACGGCGCTCTGGATATCGGTATCGGCGAACACGATGAAGGGCGACTTGCCGCCCAGTTCCAGCGACACCTTCGCGAGGTTGTTCGAGGTGTTCGACACGATGTGCCGCGCAGTTTCCGGGCCGCCCGTGAAGGCAACCTTGTCGACCTTCGGATGGCTGCTGAGCACCGCACCGCATTCCGGCCCGAAGCCGGTAATCACGTTGACGACGCCTGGCGGGAAGCCGGCCTCGTGCACGAGCTTCGCGAATTCGAGCAGCGGTCCCGGGGCTTCCTCGGACGCCTTCAGCACGACCGTGCAACCGGCGGCGAGCGCCGGCCCGAGCTTGACGGCGGATAGGAACAGCTGGCTATTCCACGGCACGATCGCGGCGACCACGCCGACCGGCTGCCGTTCGAGCCAAACCTGCATGTCCGGCTTGTCGACGGGAATGCTGCTCCCTTCGAGCTTGTCGGCGATGCCGGCGTAGTAGCGGTAGTACTCGGCGACGTAAACAATCTGGCTGGACGTCTCGCGAATGATCTTGCCGGTGTCGTTCGTTTCAATTTCAGCGAGTCGCGGCGCAGCCTGTTCGACGAGCCCGGCCAGCTTGTAGAGCAGCTTGCCGCGCGCCGACGCGGTGAGGCCGGCCCACGCGGAATCGGTGAGCGCGCGGCTGGCCGCCTCGACCGCCCGGTTGACCTGCTCCGTGCGCGCTTCGGGCATTTGCGCCCACGCTTTGCCGGTGGCCGGGTTGACGCTCGCGAACGTGGCGGCGCCGGGTTCGAACTGTCCGTCGATGTACAGCTGAAAATGCGAATCCATGGCGTCGGCCCCTTACCGGAATGCAGGCATCACGTCGTTGATCATGCGTTCGAGCGAAGCCTTCTTGCGCTCGAAGCTCATGCCCGTATCGATCCAGAACGAGTACTCGTCGAAGCCGAGCGCCTCGTATGCCCTCAGGCGCGCAATCACTTCCTCGGGCGTGCCGATCACGTTGTTCTTGCGCATCGCCGCGGGCGTGTAGAACGGATGAGCAGCGATCTCTTCCGGGCTCAGCGTCTTGATCATGCCGCGGCTCACCGGCCGCTCGTTCTTGAACCATGCACCGAAGTAGTTGTAGAAGGTGTTCACTTCGTCGGCCGCGATCTGCGCGTCGTTTTCGCTGCTCGCCACATACGTGTGACGCAGCAGCATGATCTGCGGGCGCGGCAGGTTGCTGAACTTCTCGCACGCGGCGTTGAAGTGGCCAACCAGCTTCTCGACCTCTTCGTCGCCCAGATGCAGCGGCGTCACCTGCACGTTGCAACCGTTGGACACCGCGAACTCATGGCTGTTCGGGTCGCGCGCGGCCACCCAGATCGGCGGGTGCGGGCGCTGCAGCGGCAGCGGCGAAGACGTCGTGGAAGGGAATTTCCAGAATTCGCCTTCGTGCGCGTAATCGCCTTCCCAGAGCTTTTTCACGGCCGGGATCAGTTCGCGCATGCGTTGACCCGCGCCCCACGCGTCGAGCCCCGGATGCAGGCGTTCGTATTCGAACGAATACGCGCCGCGCGCGATGCCCAGCTCCAGGCGGCCGTTCGAAATGATGTCGGTCATCGCGGCTTCGCCGGCGAGCTTGATCGGATGCCAGAACGGCGCCACCACCGTGCCGGTGCCGAGCCTCACGTGCTTCGTCTTGTTGGCGAGGTCCGCGAGATTGATGAACGGATTCGGCGCGATCGTGAAGTCCATGCCGTGGTGCTCGCCGGTCCAGACGGCGTGCATGCCGCCGCGATCGGCAATCTGGCAAAGCTCGACCATTTCGTCATACAGCTGCTTCTGACTGGTCTGCCCGGAGACGCGCTCCATGTGAACGAAGAGGGAAAATCGCATGATGTGACCTTTCAGGAATGAAGCGGGCGGACTGTGCCGTTGCTATGGTCGCCGAAGTACAACACGTAGCTCTTCAACTGGCTTTCCTTGCGGTAGCGGTGCAGCATGCTGGCCACGGCGTTGTCCTGCAACGCTTGCGTGTCGATGTCGTCGAGGCCGATGAATTTGCCCGAAGCGTCAGCCGAAGCGGCGAGTTCATCCGGCGCGCTGCACAGGAACGGGATGTACTGGTGTTGGGTTTCGGTGTTGTCGTAGGCCGAATAGATGAAGCTTGCCGATGCGTCGGGCTGGTACTTCTCGCTGCTGCCCACTCGACGAACTGTTGCAAGCCGGCGCCTGGCTCGAGCGGATCGCTTCGACCGTGGCCCGGCATATCGACCGAGATCACCCGGAACTCGGACGACAGCCCTTCGATCTGCGGATACCACGCGAGCGCCTGCATGCCGACGCCGTGGATCAGGACCAGCGGTTCGCCGCTGCCCTGCTCCAGATAGTGCGCGCCGCGCTTATTTGACAGCTGCAGGGTTCTTGACGTCATTTCCGAGCTCTGCGAGGTCTTTGTAGCGATCGCCAATGCGGTGATGCGGACGGCCACCGGTCGCGGCGCCAATCGCGATCACGAGTTCGTCCGCGGCCGGCGCGTCCGCAATCGCAAACTGCAGCGTCAAATAGTGCGAACGGCGGCCTTCGTCGTTCTTGTCCATCATCGGGATCAGCAGCGGCGCGTTGGCGGGGCCGCGCGTGTTGTTGAACGCCAGATACGACTTCGCGCCGACGGCCGAGCGATACGTGTTGCCGAAGTGCAGCGTGTGGATCAGCGCGGACGCATGCTCGATCTCACCCGCAAGGCCGACGATCGCGCTCTTGCCGAACGCTTCGACCGCTTCGCCCGAACCGGCTTCGTCGATGATCAGCCTGGTCAGGTGCTCGCTCAGTTGCGGCGCGAGCGCACGAATCTCCGGCGACAGGTCTTCCACATAACCGCGGCCCGCCCACGGGTTCTTGATCACGGCGGCCGCGCCGATCATTTTCAGCGGCTTGGCGGCGACCTTGTCGCCGTCGACGAAGACGGTCTCGACATGGAGGATGGACTTGCGAATCAGGCTCATGGCGGCTTCCTGCGTTGGTTGGATGTGTGAGGCATTGTGGTATACCATGTTACGGCATGCCATGAGTGTTAACCCGGGGCGCCGTGGAAGCCGCGTCTGGCGGGGAAAGGGCGTTTTTTGCGAGGGATTTGCTGGCGAGCAGCGACGTCCAAAAAACGTAGCGCGCGGTTCGTCGGACCATCAACGAAGCGGCAGCTATGGCGCAAACCATTCTGGATTTAAGAAGGAGGAGATATGGCTGCATATTGGATAGCCCACGTAACCGTGCTCGATGCGGCGAAATACAAGGGCTACACGGACATCGCACCGCAGGCGTTCAACAAGTACGGCGCGGTGTTTCTCGCGCGCGGCGGCGCGTCGGAGGTGCTGGAAGGTGAATCGTTCGAGCGGCACGTCGTGATTCGCTTCAGGGACATGCAAACGGCGCTCGACTGCTATCACTCGCCCGAGTATCAGGCCGCCAAACAGAAGCGCGATGGACATTGCCGGGCACAGATCACGATCGTCGAGGGCCTGGGCGGCTGATTGTGCCCTCGTGTGCAAGCCTGAAAGTCAGATGAGTCATAATATGGCATTCCACGCCCGCGCCCTCGGTGCGGGCCCTCGTCCATCGTCCCACTGCCGCATATGCACGACCTCAAAATCGACCGCAATGTCAAAACCTTGCGTGAACTCACGCTCGACAAACTGCGCGCCGCGATAGTCCAGGGGTATTTCCGGCCGGGCACCCGCCTCGTCGAACGCACGCTGTGCGACGAACTTGGCGTGAGCCGCACCGTCGTGCGCGAGGTGCTGCGGCATCTGGAGACCGAAGGCCTGGTCGAGATCGTCGCGCGGCAAGGACCGATCGTCGCGCGGCTCGACCCCGCGCAGGTCGGCGAGATCTACGAGTTGCGCGGGCTGCTCGAAGCGAACGCCGCGCGGGCCTGCGCCGAGGGCGCCACGCCTGAAGTCGTGCGGCAACTGCGCGAGATCCGCGCAATCATCGAAGACGCATTCGAGAAACGCGATCTGCCCCGCGTGCTCGAATACACCGAGCGCTTCTATGAAACGCTGTTCGAAGCCGCCAACAAACAGGTGTCGCTGGCGCTCGTCACGTCGCTGAACGCGCGCATCAACCGCCTGCGCGCGTTGACCATCGCGACGCCGGGCCGAGGCGGCGATTCGAACCGCGAAATGAACCTGCTGCTCGACGCGATCGAGCGGCGCGACGGTGACGCGGCGTCCGCAGCGTCGTTCGCGCATATCAAGCGGGTGTCGGAACTGGCTTTGGCGGTTCTTGCGGAGCAGAACGAAGCGACCGGCGACGCCTAAGCCCATCCGTAGTCGCCCCTATCAAGGCCGCCGGCATCTGCCGGCGGCCTTTTCTTATGGCTGTTTGATCAAGCAAACACGCGCTTAGCCCAAACCGTGCCAGCGTAATTCATCGCAATATCATGGTATTCCATAATACGTCATGCATTGTTGTAGGCCATAAGATGGCATACCATAATCTCATCGATATTGATCTGCGGCTCGAAGCCTGAAAGGAGAACCCCATGACGTGCGAAGTGGAGCGTGTCCGATGAATCCTGATATGTCGCCGACGCGCGTGATCTCGCATGGTCAGCGTGGCCGAACCGCGGGCACCTGCTACAGCGTGTACGCGCGGCAATCGGACGCCGCCGCCGAAACCGTCGTGCTGATCCACGGCGTAGGCATGAATCAGAGCGTGTGGGCGCCGCAGATCGATGGGTTATCCGAATCGTTTCGCGTCGTTGTCTACGACATGCTGGGGCACGGCGACAGCGTGCTGCCGAGCGCGGAGCCCTCGCTCGACGAATACGCGGCGCAGCTCGCGTCGCTGCTCGACGCGCTGCGGATCGAGCGCGCGCACGTGGTGGGGCATTCGATGGGCGCGCTGGTCGCGCTGGAATTCGCGCTGACCCACCCCGAGCGCACGCTCAGCGTCGCCGCGTTGAACGCGGTGTACGACCGCACGCCGGCACAGCGCGAGGCGGTGATGACGCGCGCGGCCACGCTCGGCGATGCGCGTGCCGACACCGGGGTGGACGGAACCCTGTCGCGCTGGTTCGGCGATCCCATTCCGGGACACCTGACCCAGGCCGCGCGGGCGGTGCGAGCGCTGCTGCTTGCCGTCGATCCGGTGGGCTACGCGCGCACCTACCGTCTGTTCGCCTGCTCGGACGACGCGCATGTCGGGCGTCTCGCGAGTCTCGCGGTTCCCGCGCTATTTCTGACGGGCGAGGGCGATCCGAATTCGAGCGCGCAGATGTCGCGGGCGATGGCCGCGGCGGCACCACAGGGCCGCGCCGAAGTGATCGCGAACGCGCGCCACATGATGAACGTCACCGACCCGGAGCGCGTGAACGCAAGCCTGCTCGCGTTCCTCGTCGAAGCATCGGCGTTGCGAAGGAAGAGCCCCGCAACGACCGCAGCAACTACCGCAGCAACTACCGCAGTACCAACCGGAGAACGCCATGGCTGAGTCGATCACCGCCCCGCGCGCGCAACCCCCTTTCGATATCGTCGATTTTCGACGCGCGCTCGGCGCATTCGTGACGGGCGTGACCGTCGTCACGACCGTCCAGGCGGACGGTTCGCCGCGGGGCTTCACGGCGAACTCGTTCACGTCGGTGTCGCTCGATCCGCCGCTGATTCTCGTGTGCGTCGCGAAGACGGCGGCGAGTTACGCAGTGTTCTCGGACACGCACCGCTTCGCGGTGAGCGTGCTCGCCGAAGACCAGAAGCATGTGTCCGGCGTGTTCGCTTCGAAGGCCGCGGACAAGTTCGCGCAAGTGCCGTGGAGCACGCGCAAAACGGGCGCGCCGGTGATGGATGGCTCGGCCGCGAGCTTCGACTGCACGACGCATCAAGTGGTCGATGCGGGCGATCACATCATCCTGATCGGTCGCGTGGTGGATTTCGTGCAAACGAGTTCGTCGCCGCTAGGCTACTGCCGCGGCGCATACGTGAACTTCAGCCTGTCGCAGGACGCGCTGGCCGCGGCCGGTGGGCGCGCGAAAGTCGGCGCGATCCTCGAGCACCGCGACGGGCTGGTGCTCGTCGACACCGGCAAAGGCTTGGGGCTGCCAACCGGCATCAAGCTCGACCCGGCCAGCGACCCCGCGAGCCTGCACGGCGTGCTCGCCAAGCTCGGCCTGCATGTGCATCTCGACTTCCTGTTCGCAGTGTTTGAGGACGGCAGCGGCAAGGAGCCCGGCGTGCATATCTACTATCGCGGCCGCGTGATTCCCAACGGCTCGCCGTGGCTCGACAGCAGCGTGCGCATCGTGCCGCTGTCCCAGATTCCGTGGGACGACGTGAGCGACGCCGCGGTGCGCTCGATGCTCGAACGCTATGAGCGCGAACGCAGGCAGGACGCGTTCGGCATTTATGTCGGCGACAGCGAAGCCGGCACCGTGCAGCCGCTCGGCCTCGCGCATTGACAGCGCGGCATCGCTGCAACCCACAACTCACAACTCACAACGACGAAGCCGGCGCGTTTTCTCGCCGCCGGACCGACGAAGCAACACCCAACCGTATCCCGGAGACAGACATGAGCAGCAGAAGCATTCCGTTTATCGCGCCGTTGTTCGTTGCTTGCGCGACGGCGCTCGCGGCAGCGCCCGCACTCGCCGCAGACCCGATCGTCTTCACCAGCTGGGGTGGCACCACGCAGTCGTCGCAACAGAAGAATTGGGCGCAGCCGTTCACGCAGGCGAGCGGCATCACCGTGTTGATGGATGGCCCGACCGACTACGGCAAGCTGAAGGCGATGGTCGATAGCGGCAACGTAAGCTGGGACGTCGTCGATGTGGAAGGCGACTTCGCGTACGCCGCGCAAAAGGCCGGCCTGATCGAGCCGATCGACTACTCGGTCGTGAAGAAGGACGAACTGGACCCGCGCTTTGCGACCCCGGACGCGGTGGGCAGCTTCTATTACTCGTTCGTGCTCGGCTACAACAAGTCGAAGTACACGGGCGCGCAGCCGCAGACGTGGGCAGATCTGTTCGACACGAAGAAATTCCCCGGCAAGCGCACGTTCTACAAGTGGTCGGCGCCGGGCGTGCTGGAAATCGCGCTGCTCGCCGATGGCGTGCCGCCGAACAAGCTCTATCCGCTCGACCTCGACCGTGCGTTCAAGAAGCTCGACACGATCAAGAGCGACATCGTCTGGTGGAGCGGCGGCGCACAGTCGCAGCAACTGCTCGCATCGGGCGAAGCGCCGATCGGGATGTTCTGGAATGGGCGCTTGCACGCGCTCGCGCAGACCGGTGTGCCGGTGGCCATTTCGTGGAACCAGAACCTGACCGCCGCCGACATGCTGGTGATTCCGAAGGGCGCCAAGCATCGTGCGGAAGCGATGAAGTATCTGGCGGCCGCGACGAGCCCGCAGGCGCAGGCGAAATTCGCCGCCGAGACGGGTTACGCGCCGATCAACGTGAAGTCGGCCGCGCTGATGCCGGCCGCGATGGCGAAGACGCTGCCCGACCAGTACAAGGACTCGCAGATCAATCTCGACATGAAGTACTGGGCCGACAACCGCGACGCGATTGCGAAGCGCTGGTACGCGTGGCAATCGAAATAAGCCGCACGGACCGACGTTAGAGCCGAGCGCCACGCAATGAACCGGCGCGCAGAGACACCGAGCAGGAGACATCATGCCCAACGTAATGAGTACCGTCGCGCATCCGCCCGCGACGGCCGCGCGCAAGCGGCGCGACTGGCGCAGCATCTGGCTGCTGACGCCGGCCATGCTGCTGCTGCTGATCTTCTTCCTGCTGCCGGTGCTGTCGCTGCTATTGCGCAGCGTGCTCGAGCCGACACCGGGACTGGAGAACTATCAGCAACTGGTCGGTTCGACCACATATCTGCGCGTCTTCGGCAATACCTTTCTCGTCGCGACGGTCGTGACCGTCGTCACGGTGCTGGTGGGCTTTCCGATGGCATGGCTGCTCGCGATCGCGCCGCGCAAGCTCAGCTCCGTGCTATTCGCGATCCTGCTGCTGTCGATGTGGACCAACCTGCTCGCACGGACTTTCGCGTGGATGGTGCTGTTGCAGGGTACGGGTCCGATCAACCGCGCGCTGATGGCGATCGGCCTGATTCACGAGCCGCTCGCGCTCGTGAACAACCTCACCGGCGTGACGATCGGCATGACGTACATCATGCTGCCGTTCCTCGTGATGCCGCTGCACGCGACGCTGCGCGGCATCGATCCGTCGACGCTGCGTGCCGCCGCGGTCTGCGGCGCGAGCCGCTGGCAGGCGTTCTGGCGCATCCTCGTGCCGCTCGCGATGCCGGGTGTGGCCTCCGGCGCGCTGATGGTGTTCGTGATGGCGCTCGGCTACTTCGTCACGCCCGCGCTGCTCGGCGGTCCGTCGTACATGATGCTCGCCGAACTCATCGCGCAGCTCGTGCAGGAACTGCTGAACTGGGGCCTCGCCGGTGCTGCCGCTTTCGTACTGCTGAGCGTGACGCTCGTGCTCTATGCGTTGCAATTGCGCTTTACCGGCAGTGCGCGCGCAATTCAGGGAGGACGCTGACATGTTGCTCGATTTCGATCGTCTCGGCGGGCTTCGCTGGGCACTGGTGGCCATAGGCGCGGCCGTCGCACTGTTTCTGCTGCTGCCGATCCTGTTCATCGTCGCGCTGTCTTTCGGCGATTCGCAGTGGCTGATTTTCCCGCCGCCGGGCTGGACGCTGGAGTGGTATCGGCAGCTTTTCACGGACGCGGGCTGGATCGACTCGCTGCTGACGAGCGCGAAGCTGGCCGTGATCGTGATGGCGCTTTCGGTGCTGCTCGGTTTTCTTGCGTCGCTTGCGCTGGTGCGCGGCAAGTTCCGCGGCCGCGAAGCGGTGAAAGGCTTCTTCCTGACACCGATGGTGCTGCCCGTCGTCGTTCTGGCCGTCGCGCTGTACGCGTTCTTTCTGCGCATCGGCCTGAACGGCACGATGACCGGCTTCGTGCTCGGCCATCTGATCATCGCGCTGCCGTTCTCGATCATCTCCATCAGCAACTCGCTGGTGAGCTTCGATACGGCGCTCGAAGATGCCGCGCTGATCTGCGGCGCGTCGCCGCTCACCGTGAAGCTGCGCGTGACCCTTCCCGCGATCCGGCTCGGCCTGTTCGCCGCCGCGATCTTCGCGTTTCTCGCGTCGTGGGACGAAGTCGTGGTGTCGATCTTCATGTCGAGCCCGACACTCCAAACGCTGCCCGTGCGTATCTGGTCGACGCTGCGGCAGGACCTGACGCCCGTCGTTGCGGCGGCGTCTTCACTGCTGGTCGCATTGACGACCGTATTGATGCTGGCGGGCGCCGTGCTGCGCCGCGCGCGCTAATCGATGTAATCAGCGAGGTAAACGAGCCATGACTGCATTCCTGCAAATCCAGCGTCTGCGCAAGACCTACGACGACGTCGTCGCCATCGATCAGGTTTCTCTCGATGTGCGCAAGGGCGAATTCATGACGTTTCTCGGGCCGTCCGGTTCGGGCAAGAGCACGACGCTGTATATCGTCGCGGGCTTCCAGGAGCCCACCGACGGCCGCGTGCTGCTCGACGGCAAGCCGTTGCTGGCGGTCGCGCCGAACAAGCGCAACATCGGCATGGTGTTTCAGCGCTATACGCTGTTCCCGCATCTGACGGTAGGCGAGAACGTGGCGTTTCCGCTGCGCGTGCGCCGCCGCCCCGAAGCCGAAATCAAGACCAAGGTCGACAAGATGCTCAAGCTCGTGCATCTGTCCGAGTGCCGCGACCGGATGCCCGCGCAGTTGTCGGGCGGGCAGCAGCAACGCGTGGCGATCGCCCGCGCGCTGGCCTACGATCCGCCCGTGCTGCTGATGGACGAGCCGCTGTCCGCGCTCGACAAGAAGCTGCGCGAGGAAATCCAGCTCGAATTGCGCCGCATCCATCAGGAAACCGGCGTGACGATCCTCTACGTCACGCACGACCAGGAAGAAGCGCTGCGCCTGTCCGACCGCATCGCGGTGTTCAACAAAGGCCGCATCGAGCAGGTGGGCACCGGTGAGGAGCTGTACGCGAACCCGGCGTCGCGCTTCGTTGCGAGCTTCATCGGCAATTCGAATTTCTTGCCCGTGAAGGTCACGAAGAATAACGACGGCCGCATGAACGGCGTGTTTCCGAACGGTCACGAGATCGCGTCGGACGCCTTCAGTCCCGCGCTCAGCGCGGGCGACGACGGCACCTTGATGATCCGGCCCGAGCAGATGCGCATCAGCGCGCTGCAAGCCGCAAGCGGGGGGAACGGCACGAGCGGCCTGCCCGTGACGGTGCGCGATATCACGTATCTCGGCGACGCGATGCACTACGCGGTGGCGACCCCGTGGCAGCAGGAAATCTCGATCCGGATGCCGGCCGCGCATCGGCACGACAGCGGTATCGCGATTGGCACCCAGGCGCTCGTCGACTGGGACGCACGCGATGTGCGCCTGTTCGCGCAAGCATGACGGCGACTGCCATGAGCGGCGCACTGCCATCGCTGAAGGTTCAACGCCCGACGACCACCTTGCGCGAACTCGCGCTCGAGAAGATGCGCACGGCGATCCTGGAGGCCCATTTCCACCCCGGCGAGCGGCTCGTCGAGCGCTCGCTCTGCGAGATTCTCGGCGTGAGCCGCACCGTGGTTCGCGAGGTGTTGCGGCACCTGGAAACGGAAGGGCTCGTCGACTCGATACCGAACCAGGGGCCGATCGTCGCCGTGCTCGACTTCGATACGGCGGCGGAGATCTACGAAATACGCGCGCTGCTCGAAGGCGAGGCGGCGATGGCCTGCGCGCGGCATGCGGACGAGCAGACGGTTGCCGATCTCGCCGGCCTCATCGGCCAGATTCAGACAGCGTTCGAAGCGCAGGATCATCAGGCCGTCAGGGCGCTCACTACGGCCTTCTACGAACGCATGTTCATCGCGGGAAAAAAGCATGTGGCCTGGGAAATCGTGCAGTCGTTGACCGCGCGCATCAACCGTCTGCGAGCGCTGACGATCGCTTCCGACGGCCGCGGCCGCCAGGCCGTCGACGAGATGCATCGCATTCTCTCGGCCATCGCGGCTCGCGATAGCGCCGCCGCGCGCGAGGCCGCGATCGCGCATGTGCACCGGGTGGCCGAAATCGCCCGCAAGCTGCTGGCGGAAGGGCACGAACAGGCGGTGTGGCGTCAGGCGGGCTAGCATTTTTGTGTATCAAAGGAAAGCAACGTGGAATTGAAGACCCTGTTGAAGGACGCGGCGCTTCTGCGCCATCAGGCTTATATCGACGGGCAATGGTGCCCCGCCGACTCGGGTGCGAGCTTCGACGTATTGGACCCGGCAACGGGCGCAACGCTCGGCAGTGTCCCGTTGATGGGTGAGGCAGAAACGACGCGGGCGATCGATGCGGCCAACGCCGCGTGGCCGGCGTGGCGAGCCCGCACGGCCAAGGAGCGCGCGGTCGTGATGCGCCGCTGGTACGAGCTGATGATCGAGAACGCCGACGACCTCGCGCTGATCCTGACGGCGGAACAGGGCAAGCCGCTCGCGGAAGCGAAGGGCGAAATCGCTTACGGCGCATCGTTCATCGAGTGGTTCGCCGAGGAAGGCAAACGCGTGGCCGGCGACACGCTCGCGACGCCGGCATCGGACAAGCGGCTCGTCGTCCTCAAGGAGCCGATCGGCGTGTGCGCCGCCATCACGCCTTGGAATTTTCCGAACGCGATGATTACCCGCAAGGTGGGCCCGGCGCTTGCGGCGGGCTGCCCGATCGTCGTGAAGCCCGCCGAAGCCACGCCGTTCTCCGCGCTCGCGCTCGCGGTTCTGGCCGAGCGGGCCGGCGTGCCCAAGGGCGTGCTCAACATCGTGACCGGCGATCCGAAGGCGATTGGCGGCGCGATGACGAGCAGCCCAGTGGTTCGCAAGCTATCGTTCACCGGATCGACCGGCGTAGGCAGATTGCTGATGGCGCAAAGCGCGCCCACGGTGAAGAAGGTCACGCTCGAACTAGGCGGCAATGCACCATTCATCGTGTTCGACGATGCCGATCTCGACGCCGCGGTGGAAGGCGCGATTGCATCGAAGTACCGCAACAACGGGCAAACCTGCGTGTGCACGAATCGCTTCTACGTGCATGAGCGGGTGTACGACGCGTTCGCGTCGAAGCTGGCTGCGGCAGTCGAAGCCCTGAAGGTTGGGCACGGCATGGAGGGCGGCGTCACGCTGGGTCCGCTGATCAACGACGCGGCGCTCAGCAAGGTCGAAGCGCACATCGCCGACGCGCTCGGCAAAGGGGCGACGCTTGCCACCGGCGGCAAGCGCCACGCGCTCGGCCACGGCTTTTTCGAGCCCACGGTGCTGACCAACGTCACCGCGCAGATGGCCGTGGCGAAAGACGAGACCTTCGGCCCGCTCGCGCCGCTGTTCCGTTTCTCTAGCGACGAAGAAGTGGTGCGACTCGCCAACGACACCGAGTTCGGACTGGCCGCCTACTTCTATAGCCGCGATATCGGCCGCATCTGGCGCGTGGCCGAACAGCTCGAATACGGCATGGTGGGCATCAATACCGGCCTGATCTCCAACGAGGTCGCGCCGTTCGGCGGCGTGAAGCAGTCGGGTCTCGGCAGGGAAGGATCGCACTACGGAATCGACGATTACCTCGTGATCAAGTACCTGTGCATGGCGGTTTGACCTCGATCCGATAGTCAGCGTGCGGCACGGCCAAGCGTAGAATTGCGGGCGCGGCGGCGAGCCGATTCGTCGCCTGACCGGAGACCGATGGCTGATGGAAATCAAGTGGATCGAAGACTTCATCGCGCTCGCCCGCTATCAGAGCTTTTCCCGCGCGGCGGAGTTTCGCAACGTCACGCAGTCGGGATTCAGCAGACGGATTCAGCAGCTCGAACAATGGGTCGGCGCCGATCTCGTCGATCGCAGCGGCTTTCCGCCGACCTTGACTCCGGCTGGCCAACTGTTTCGTGATGCGGCCGAAGACATCCTCGACAAGCTGTTCGACACGCGCGCGATCATTCGCACCGAACAGCGCATTGCCGGCACGAGCCTGCAGATCGCGGCGGGCCACACGATCGCGCTCAACTTCCTGCCCGCGTGGTTGCGCACGCTGTCGAAGCATGTCGGCGAAGTGCGCGCGCGCGTGATTCCGGCGAACGTGCACGATTCGATACTGATGCTGGTCAACGGCAACTGCGAGCTGATGTTCGCTTATCACCATCCGCAGCTGCCGTTGCATCTCGATCCGACCCGGTACGAATGCGTGACCGTGGGCGTCGACACTTTCATGCCGGTATGCAGGCCCAATCAGCGGCTTGCGCACGGGTACCGTCTGCCCGGCGTGATCGAACATCCGATGCCGTTCATCGCCTACACGGAGACCAGCTACTTCGGGCGCTGCTTCGCGTTGCTGATGGAGCAGAGCAAAGCGTCGCCCGCGTTGCATCTTCACTATGAGTCCGACATGGCCGAGGTCGTGAAGAAGCTCGTGCTGGAGGGCGAGGGCGTCGCATGGTTGCCGAAGAGCTCGATCGCCGCCGAACTCGACAGCGGCCAACTCGTCGCCGCCGGCCGCTCCGAATGGCAACTGCAACTGGAGCTGCGCGTGTACCGTGACCTGACGAATCGCAGCGAACTTCTCGATACGCTGTGGCGGCATCTTCTGGCTTCGTCGGGGCCCGCCGAGCAGCGCTGATAGGGTTATCCCGCGTTATGCGAAACTTGCATAGCCGTATGCAACACTAGCATTCAAGGCGGTTCTGCCGTCTCTAGAATTCCGTCCAGACACAAAAAGCGGTACATCGACATGCGATGTGCCGGCCATTCCCGAGCGCGCGCCGGTCGATGCCGATCGTTCGTGCGCCATCCCTGGACGGAGACACATGAAGAATCGGCTTACCCTCTACATCCTCGCCGGCATGCTGCTCGGCGTGGCCGTCGGTTATGTCTGCCATCGCACCGCGGCCGACGCCGCGCACGCGAAGGAGATCGCCGGCTACTTTTCGATCATCACCGATATCTTCCTGCGGCTCGTGAAGATGATCATCGCGCCGCTCGTGTTCGCCACGCTCGTGTCGGGTCTCGCCGGCATGGAAGGCACCAGCGACGTGCGCCGCATCGGGCTGCGCTCGATCGCGTGGTTCCTGTGCGCGTCGCTGTTCTCGCTCGCGCTCGGCCTCGTGCTCGCGAATCTGCTGCAACCGGGCGCGGGCTTGCACATGGCCCAGACGAGCGCTGACGTGGCCACGGGCCTCAATACGTCCAGCCTCAACTTCAAGGACTTCGTCACCCACGCGTTCCCCACCAGCATCATCGATGCGATGGCGCGCAACGATATCCTGCAGATCCTCGTCTTCTCCGTGCTGTTCGGCATCGTGCTCAGCGTGATCAAGTCGGACCCGCGCGTCGCGCCGCTGATCGCGGGCGTCGAAGGACTCGTGCCCACCATGCTGAAGCTGACCGATTACGTGATGCGTCTCGCGCCTCTCGGTGTGTTCGGCGCGCTGGCCTCGGCGATCACGGTGCATGGTCTCGACGTGCTGACCACGTACGGCAAGCTCGTCGCCAGCTTCTATACGGGGCTCGCGCTGCTGTGGGCCGCGCTGATCCTCGCCGGCTACGCTTTTCTCGGCAAGCCGATCTGGGCGTTGCTCAAGGTGATCCGCGAACCCGCGATGCTGGCGTTCTCCACGGCGAGCAGCGAGGCGGCGTATCCTCGCCTGACGGAGAAGCTGGAGGAATTCGGCGTCGACAAGAAAGTGGTCGGCTTCACGTTGCCGCTCGGCTATGCGTTCAATCTCGACGGCTCGATGATGTATCAGGCGTTCGCCGCGATCTTCATCGCGCAGGCGTTCGGCATCGACATGCCGATCAGCACGCAGATCGTGATGCTGCTGGTGCTGATGGTGAGCAGCAAGGGGATGGCGGGCGTCGCGCGCGGCTCGGTGGTGGTCGTCGCGGCGGTGGCGCCGATGTTCCATCTGCCGCCATCGGGCGTCGTGCTGGTGCTCGCGATCGACCAGATTCTCGACATGGGGCGCACCGCGACCAACGTAATCGGCAACAGCATCGCGACGGCAGCCATCGCGAAGTGGGAAGGCAAGCGCGTGGCGCGCCAGCAGCGCCCCGCGGCGATCGCCACGGCTTCGTTCGGCCAGTTCGAAGGCGAGACGAAATGAGCGGCATCGATGCAACCGCTGCCACGAGCGCGCGCAAGTTCGGGGTGGTGGGCGGGCTTGGCCCGCTCGCGAGTGCGGACGTGTTCTTCAAACTGATCAAATCGACGCCGGCCACGCGCGACGCCGAGCACTTCGATGCGATCTTCGAGCAGCAGCCGTTTCGCAGCGCCGATGCCGACAGCGAGACGCTGACGCAGCGCAAGCTGTACATCTTCGATCTGATCAGCAGCTTCGAGAAGCGCGGCGTGACGACGGTCGTGCTGCCGTGCTTCCTGAGCCATACGTTCATCGACGAACTGAAAGCCAATTCGCCGCTACAGATCGTCGATATGGTCGATGCGGTGCGCAGCCACGTGCGCAGAAGATTTCCCGCGGTGCGCCGCGTGGGCGTGCTCGCATCGGCCTATACGCGACGCAAGCGTCTGTTCGAGAAGTGCTTTGCGGCGCCAGAATTCGAAGTGATCCACCCGCGCATCAGCGACGGCACTGATTTCGTCACCGAAGCCGTCTATGGGGAGGATGGCGTGAAGAGCGGTAATCTGCGTGGCCGTCCGGTCGAATTGCTGCGCGCGGCTTGCGAGGATTTGATCGCGCAGGGCGCCAACGTCATCGTGCCGGGCCTCACCGAAATCGCGCTGGTCGCGGATGAACTGGGTGCGTTGCGCGTGCCGCTCGTCGATTCGAACCTGGCTTACGCGCAATACGTCGTGTCCGGTCAGTACCACACGCCCGAGACGATCTTCAAGGTCGGCGTGGTAGGCGGCGTGGGTCCAGCGGCCACCGTCGATTTCATTCACAAGATCGTGCGTGCGACGCCCGCGCAGCGCGATCAGGACCACATCAAGCTGCTCGTCGAGCAGAACCCGCAGATCCCGGATCGCACGGAGAACCTCATTGGCGATGGACCCGATCCGACCATCTCGCTGTACGCGACCTGCAAGAAACTCGAAACGGGCGGCGCGGATCTGATCGCGATCCCGTGCAATACCGCGCATGCCTTCGTCGAGCGGATCCAGCCTTATCTCGGCGTGCCGATCGTCAATATGCTGACGGTGACCGTGCGTTATCTGCGCGAGTCGTTTCCCGCGCTGCGCTCGGTCGGCGTGCTCGCGACCTCCGGCACGCTCGCGAGCGGCGTCTACCAGAAGGCGCTCGAATCGCAGGGCTTGCGGCAGGTCGTGCCGGCACCCGCGCTGCAGGCGCGCGTGATGGACGCGATCTACGGCAAGGAAGGCGTGAAGGCCGGATTCACCGCGGGGCAGTGCCAGCAAGACCTCGCCGCGGCGATCGACGGACTCATCGCCGAGGGCGTCGAAGTGATCGTTCTCGGCTGCACGGAACTGCCGCTGCTGCTGCGCGAGCCGTATGTGATCGGAGCGAACGGCGCGCGCGTGAACGTCGTCGATCCGACCGATGTGCTCGCGAAGCAGTGCGTCGCCTGCGCGACCGCGCCGCCTCGATAACCCAACCGCATCAACCATTCAACGCGACGGACCTGCACACGACGTGTGCCGGATGACCCCGCTCGCGTGTCGTTTTCAGAACCTGAGAGGAACTCATGCTTGCACCGACCGAACGTATCGAACACGACCTTCTCGGCGATCTCGCCGTGCCCGCGACCGCGTACTACGGCGTACACACGCTGCGCGCGCTGCAGAACTTTCCGATCACCGGTCTTCCGATCTCCGTGTATCCGAACCTCGTCAATGCACTGGCGAGCGTGAAAGAAGCCGCCGCGCTTGCGAATCACGATCTCGGCCTGTTGAGCGCAGCGAAGATGCAGGCCATCGTGCATGCATGCAGGCAAGTGCGCTCAGGCACCGCGCACGAGCATTTCGTCGTCGATGTGATTCAGGGCGGCGCGGGCACCTCGACCAACATGAACGCGAACGAGGTGATCGCCAATCTCGCGCTCGAACATCTCGGGCGACAGCGCGGCGAATACGCGATTCTCCATCCGAACGAGGATGTGAATCTCGGCCAGAGCACCAACGACGTTTATCCGACCGCGCTGAAGATCGCCACGTACGCTGGAATCATGCAACTCGTCGACGCGATGGGCGTGTTGCGCGCATCGTTCGAACGCAAGGCGGTGGAATTCGGCAACGACCTGAAGATGGGCCGCACGCAGCTTCAGGACGCGGTGCCGATGACGCTCGGCCAGGAGTTCAGCACCTTCGCGGTGATGCTCGGCGAAGATGAAGAGCGGCTGAAGGAGGCCGCCCAACTGATCTGCGAGATCAACCTCGGCGCGACCGCGATCGGCACCGGCATCAACACGCATCCGGAATACGCACAGCTTGCCTGCAGGCACCTGAGCGAAATAACCGGTATTGCGTTGACCACGTCACCGAACCTGGTCGAAGCGACGCAGGATGTCGGCTCGTTCGTGCAGCTTTCCGGCGTACTGAAGCGCGTCGCCGTCAAACTGTCGAAGACCTGCAACGATCTTCGCCTGCTTTCGAGCGGTCCGCGCGCGGGCCTCGCCGAAATCAACCTGCCGCCGGTGCAGGCGGGTTCGAGCATCATGCCGGGCAAGGTGAATCCGGTGATTCCGGAGGTCGTCAACCAGATCGCGTTCGAAGTCATCGGCAACGATGTGACGGTGAGCTTCGCCGCCGAAGCGGGTCAGCTCCAGCTCAACGCGTTCGAACCGATCATCGCGCACAGCCTGTTCAAGAGCGTCGCGCATCTGCGCGCGGGGTGCCTCACGCTCGCGTCGAAATGCGTCGACGGCATCACCGCGAATCGCGAACGGCTGCGCGCGATCGTCGAGAACTCGATCGGCATCGTGACCGCGCTGAACCCGTACATCGGCTATACGCACTCGACCGAAGTCGCGAAGGAAGCGCTGGCGTCGGGCAAGAGCGTGGCGCAGATCGTGATCGACAAAGGGCTGCTGAGCCAGGCGCAGCTCGACCAGATCCTTCAACCGGCCATGCTGACGCAACCGAGAAAAATGTCCCCGGCGGAATGAACGACGAAGGTTTTCCCAGTGACAGGTCGCGTGTATACGCACGCGACTCCTTTAAACGATGGTGGAGACGAAACATGAGCATCAACACGATCAATCGAAAAGCAATGCGGCTGTGCGGTTCGGCGGCACTGCTGATTGTGGCGCTTGCCGCGGGTACCGCCGCGCAGGCGGCCGACGCGTCATCGCAACAGGCAAGCGCCGTTACCGCAATGCCGCGCGTTCTGCTGCTGGCCACCGGCGGCACGATCTCGGGCACCGCCGATCCGCGCTCGGCAATCGGCTACAACTCGGGCAACGTGAAGGGGCAGGAACTGGTGCGCGGCGTGCCGGGCATCGAGAAGCTCGCGAGCATCAACGCGGAGCAGATCTCGAACGTCGGCTCGCAGGACATGAACGACAAGATCTGGTTGCAGCTTGCGCGGCGAATCGACGAGGCTTTCGAGCGCAACGAGGCCGACGCCGTCGTGATTACGCACGGCACCGATACGATCGAGGAAACCGCGTTCTTCCTGAACAACGTGCTGCACTCCGACAAGCCGGTGGTACTGGTCGGCTCGATGCGCCCGGGCGGTTCCACCAGCGCCGACGGCCCCAACAATCTGTACGAAGCCGTCGAAGTGGCGGCGAGCCCGCAGTCGCGTGGCCGGGGCGTGATGGTCGTGATGAACGATCAGATTCACGCGCCGCGCTGGATCACCAAGACCAATACCACGGCGGTACAGGCGTTCGCGTCGCCGAACGCGGGCGCGATCGGTTATGTCGATCCGGCCAGCGTGCGCTTCGTGATGCCGGCGGTGCAAGCGACGCGCACCGCGCTGAGCCTGCCCGCGAACGGGCAATTGCCGCGCGTCGATATCGTGTATGCGCATAGCAACATGGATGGCCGCCAGATCGAGCATGCGATCGCCGATGGCGCGAAGGGCATCGTCGTCGCCGGCGAAGGCGACGGTGACATGTCGAAGGAAGCCCTCGCGGCGCTCGACCGCGCGGCGGCAAAAGGCATCGTAGTGGTTCGTTCGACGCGCCTCGTGTCGGGATTCGTGAACCGGAACGTCGAGGTGGACGACGACAAGCGCGGCTTCGTCGCATCGCTCGATCTGAATCCGCAGAAGGCGCGCTTGCTGACGCAGTTGCTGGTGGCCAACGGCGTGACCGATCCGGTCAAGGTGCAGCAGGCATTCAGCGGAACGTGGTGATGGGTTGGGGCGGCGCGGCATCGCAAGCGACGGATAGCCGCTCTAGCGCCCCTCCATCAGCGACGAAAGCAGCTTCAGCAGGCTGTCGATATTGACGGGTTTGACGAAGTGATAGTCGAAGCCCGCCGATTGTGCGCGCAGCCTGTCGTCCGTCTGACCGTATCCGGTGATCGCGATCAGCAAGGGCTTCGCATCGCCTTTGCGGCGAACCTGCCTAGCCAGTGCGTATCCGTCGATATCCGGCAAGCCGATATCGAGCAGCGCCACGTCCGGCGCAAAAGACGGTGCCGCGTCCAGCGCCTCGGCTGACGAATACGCGACGCGGGCCACATGCCCTTCTGATTCGCACAGCATCGCGAGTGAATCGGCGGCGTCGCGATTGTCATCGACGACCAGCACGCGCAACGCGGTTCGCGCGTGCCCCGGCGCGGGCTCCGACAGCGCGACCGCCGAATGGCGTTCATGGTGGTGCAAACGCGGCAGTCGGACCGTCACCGTGGTGCCGAGATTGGGGCCTTCGCTGTGCACGGCGATCGTGCCGTTGTGCATTTCGACGAGCTTCTTGACGAGCGACAGTCCGATGCCGAGGCCGCCATCCGAGCGATCGAGCGTGCGTTCGCCTTGCGAAAAGAGCTCGAACACCTTCGGCAGAAGCTCGGCCGAAATGCCCGTGCCGGTATCTTGCGTGACGATGGAAACCCATTCGCCGTCGGCCGCCACGTTCACCGTGATATGCCCGTTCTCCGGCGTGTACTTGCTCGCGTTGTTCAGGATATTGACGAAGATCTGCGAAATCCGCGTGATGTCGCCGCATACCCACGTGGTCGGATCGCAAACACTGACGTGCAACTGCTGATGACGAGCTTCGGCCATCGCCGCGATCGCCTCGACAGCGTGATAGACGGCCGTGCCGACCAGAACGGGCTCGAGTTGCAGCACGATGCGGCCCTGGGTGATGCGCGACACTTCGAGCAGATCGTCGACGATTCGCGTCATGTGCTCGACCTGCCGGCGCATCAGGTTGATCAGTTCGTGGGGGCGTGAGCCCGTGTCGGGCTGCTTGTCGAGCAATGCGATGGCAGTGCGTAGTGGCGCGAGCGGATTGCGCAGTTCGTGCGCGAGCATCGCGAGAAACTCGTCCTTGCGGCGATCGGTTTCGCGCAGCATCAGTTCGAGCTGCTTGCGCTGGGTGATGTCGATCACGCTGGCGATGATGCGCAACGGCTTGCCGTCCGCGCCTCGCTGAAGCAGCGCGCTGCCGTGCATCCATTGTTCGCCGTACGCGTTCTGCAAGCGGAATTCGAAGTTCGCGACCGGGTCGTGGCCTTCGGCCACTCGGCAGACATACTGTTCGAGCATCGCGCGGTCGTCGGGGTGCACGTTGCGCAGCGCCTCGTCGTAGCTGAGCACATGGTCTGTCCGCGGTGCGTGGCCCTCTTCGAACCACAGCGTGCGCGAGGTCAGGTCGAAGCAGACGATGTTCAGCCGCGCCGCCTGCATCGCGACGGACAGACGCAGGTTGCGCGCTTCGATCGCCAATTGCGCTTCATATTGAGGCGTCACATCGGTCGTTGTGCCGAACCACTCCTGGAGTTTGCCGTGGCTGTCGAACAGGGGCGCCGCCTGGGCGTGCATCATCCTGTACTGGCCGTCGTGACGCCGCATGCGGAACATGATCGATCCGGGCGCGCGTCGCTGCAGCACATCGACCCACCCCTGCCTTGCCGCCTCGCGGTCGTCCGGGTGAACGTAGTCGAGCCATCCCCAGTCCGCCAGACGGACCGCGCCGTCGCCCGTGAAGCGGCTCCAGTCCTCGCCTGCGGGCCGGATGTCGCCGTTCGGCTCGGCCGACCATACGAGTGCGCCCGTCGATTCCACGAGCACCCGATAACGCCGCTCGCTGAGACTGAGTTGCTCTTCGGCTGCCCGCTCCTTGCTGATATCGAAGGTCACGCCGTACACATGCGCGAGCGTACCGTTCTCGTATTCCGCGTGGCCGCGCATGCGCAGCCAGCGTGGGGAAGGCGATCCACCGTTCAGCACGAAGTCGAATTCGAAGGGACCGCCGTGTTGCAGAGCGTCATCGACCTTCCGCTGGAATAGCGCCCGATACTCGGGTTCGACACGGTTCTCCAGATCGGATAGCGCAAGCGCATCGGTGCCGGGTGGAAACCCGTACAGATCCGCGAGTTGCGAGGTCATTCGCACGACGCGGCGCTTCATGTCCCATTCCCACGCACCCATGCGAGCGCCGTGGAAGGCAGCCTTCAGGCGTCGCTCGCTCGCTTCGTACATGGCCCACGCGTGACGGGCTTCGTGGATATCTGTCGCGACGCCCACCGTGTCCCCGATGCGGCCATTCGCGTCGCGCTCGGCTTGAAGATGCAACACGTGCCAGCGATACTCGCCATCCGCGCGCAGCAGACGCACTTCGACATTGCCGAGCAGCGTGCCGTCCCGCATCTGCCGCACTGCGTCGAGCACATGATCGATGTCGTCGGGATGAACGAAGGCCTTCCAGTGCATCCCGACCAGTTCAAGGGCGGGAATGCCGAGATACCGTGATGTCCACGGGTTGGCGTAGCGGACGACGCCGTCGCGATCGGCACGCCAAACGAATGAAGGAAGGAAGTGAGCAGGATCGTTCATCAGCGTCCTTGCATCGGTTTCCTCTGCGGACATGGCGCCGAGGATGATCCAGCGCTGCGCACATGGTGTGCCTGCTTACATTAGCTAGCCCGAACTGCCAAACACGATGTTTGTACCATGCGAATGTTCATGCGGTAAAGGCGAGCCAGACGGTCGGAGATATAGACGGATGCCGCGATGGCATTGAACTTGCTCAATTACGCATATCAAGCCGGCGGTTTCGCCGCAACGGACGCGTGCCTCATTTCTGCTTTGAACGCATCCGTGACGGGACCACCGGCCATCCAGAAGGAGACAACGATGAATCACCCCGAAAACAGCAAGCCGCAGGAAGGTCAGCCGCGCGATGCGGCTGGGATGAGCGAAACCTACGTGCCGTCATACCGTTTGTTGTTGAAAGAGCCGACCGTACTGCTTGCTGGCAACCCGATCGACCGCACGGATGTAGCGACCGCAGCGATCCTGGGCTACAACTGACGACCGCGCGCGATGCGCCGGTCCTGCATACATAAGTTACAAAGCCGCGCGTAGCGCCTCGTCGGCAACGGCAAGGCGCAACGCAATCGTCTTCACGAGAAACCGGTGCAACTGTTGCGCGGTTGCCGGGTCCTGCTGTTCGAGTTCGAGCAGCCGGGAGATCGACAGTCGGTACACGCGCGTCGGTGCCTCGGCAATCACGTCCGCGCTGCGCTGCTGCTGCGTGTACACCGCCATTTCCCCCACTACCGTGCCCGGGCCGAACGAGCGCAGACGCGCCGAGCGGCCATCGGCGAGCGGCAGCGAGATCGCGACACGTCCTTGCTCGACGAAATACAGCGCATCGCCCGGCTCGCGATGACGAAACAGTGCCTGGCCTGAAAGCAGATCACGCATCTCCAGACTCGCGACCAAGCCGTTCAACGCACTGGCCGTGAAATGCGGCTCGAGCATCGCACGCAGATCGCCGCCATGCGCGAACGCGAGCGAGTTCGACGCTAGCAGTTTGTCTTCGATCCACTCGAGACCCGCATCGAGCGTATCGAATTGATGGATCTTCAGACTGAGCGTGCCGGTCTTCTCGAGCAGATCGAGCGAGCGCGGCGGCAGCGCGGTCAACACGAGGTCCGCGTTCTTTGCCGCGCAGAGTTGCCTGATCTTGACGAAGCTGATGGATACCGAAGCATCCATGCCATGTGTCGCCGCAAAGTCCAGCACGACGAAACGGACTTGCACGGGACTGATTGCATTGAAGCGTTCCCGCAGGCGCTGCAGAATCGAATTCGCCGTGCCGAAAAAGAGGAAGCCTTGCAGGCACATTCCGCATACCTGGGAGCCGATGGCACGCAGCGCCTGGGTGTCTTCGATGCTGCGCTCCACATTCGAGGACCGCGCGCGCAGGTCGAACTCCATGCGTATGCAGCCGACCCGGCCGTAGAGCAGCGTGAACATCACACATGCCGCAACGACGCCCACGACTACACCGACGATCACGCCATAAGCCGCGATCGTGCCGAGAATCACGGGCACGAGCAGATACTCATACCAGTTGAGCCTGGTCCAGGCGCCCGCGAGCCAATGCACGAGCAGACGCAGCCCCATGAACAGTTGAAGGCCGACCAGCACCGGCACCGGAAACAGCGCCACGATGTCGGGCGAGGTCGCGAGCACGACCACGCACGCAAGCGACGCGAACACGCCCGCCACCCGGCTCGTCGCGCCCACCCGCGCATTGAGCATCGAGCGATTGAACGACTGGTAGCCGACCATGCCGCCCAGCAGTCCGCTCGCGAGATTGGCGAGGCCGGCGGCGCGCATCTCGCGATTGAGGTCGACGTCCTCCCCGGTGGCTGTGCCGATCGCGGTCGAATTCATCAGGATGGTCACGGCCGACACCGACGTCACCACCAGGCTTTCGGGAAGATGCGCGCCGACCGCCGACCAGTCGATGGCGCCCTGTCCGAGCCTCGCGGCCAGGTGCAGCTCCGGCAGCCCGGCAAGGTGCAGCTTGACGCGCGGCAGCAGCAGACCCATGCCGCGCGCGTCGTCGATCGAAATTCCGGCAACCTGTAGCAGAACGTAGAAAAGCACGACACCGAAGGCCAGCGTGAGCGGCAACGCGGCAATGTGCTGCCACGTACGCATCAGCACCGTGGCGAGCACGCCGACGACGAGCGCCGGAAGCCATGTGATCCAGTGAAGGTGCGCGAGCAAGGCGAGCGTGTGCCACTCCAGCGGCTGGCCCGTCAGCACGCGGAACGCCCCGGCGAGCAGCAGGTAGCCCGTGCCGGCGAGAAACCCGCCGAGCACCGGATAGGGCAGGAACTGCAACGAGCGGCTGCGCCTGGACGAGCCGATCGCATAGAGCGCGATGCCCGTCATCACCGAACAAAGCGCGATTGCGATCAGCACCGTGAGGATCTGCGTTTGCGGTGAGCCGCCGTCCGCGCGCACGCTGCTGGCCACACCCGCCGCCACCCCCGCGAGAAAGGCCGCCGCGTTGCTGTCGGGGCCGCCGATGTTGATGCGCATCGAACTCGTCAAGGCGATCACCAGCGCCGTGACGACACAGCTCACGAGCGCGGTGGGCACGCCCAGCATCGCGTAGCGCGCAAGATCGGCGCTAAAGATCATCGTGCCGAGGCTCATCGCATAGCACAGCATGACGAGCGTCGAAACGGCGCCCGCCGCCACGTCGCCTGGCAGGCCCGCCAAACGCGAGCGCAGCGCGACGTCGGAGACGGAAACGGTCTTGCCCGGCTTCACGTGGATTCCCGGTCGAATGCGAGGGCGCCGCGAGGCGCGCCAGCCAGTATCCTGCGCGGCTCGAACGGCTGTCAAACGCGATGCAGCGTGCTGATCGGACACCTACACTGGTTATTCATCGGCCTCGTAGCTGGCGGCTCCACGCGAATGCACTGCGCGTCAGGGACGTTCACGCCGGCGGCCGTCACGCGCGTTATTCGTCTGAGTTTTTGCCCGCGGGACCACGCATCGGAGGCAGGGCGACGAACATGGACATCGAGAAATGGCTGCGGGGCCTCGGGCTCGAGCAGTACGCCCACGCGTTCGCGGCAAACGACATCGACACGTCGCTGCTCGGGCAGCTGACCGACGCGGACCTGAAAGAGCTTGGCGTACAGTCGCTCGGCCACCGTAAGCGCATTCTGGCCGCGGCGACGGCATCGCTACCGACAGCGGCGCCGCTATCGCCTCAGCCGGCCGACGACCACGAAGTGCCCGCGGACGAGCGCAGGCAGGTCACGATCCTGTTCGCCGATCTGTGCGGGTACACGATGCTGTCGCGCTCGCTCGATCCCGAAGACCTGCGCGCGCTGATCGGACGCTATACGGCGCTGGTCGACGGGATCGTGCTCGCCTATGGCGGCACGATCGACAAGCACATCGGCGACGCGGTGATGGCGCTGTTCGGCGCGCCTCGCTCGCACGAGACGGACACGCTGCGCGCCGCGCGCGCCGCACTCGACATTCACGACGGCGTGGCGCGACTGGCCACCCAGACCGGACGGGCGTTGCAGGCGCATATCGGCATTGCGAGCGGCGAGGTCATCGCGGGCGCGCTGGGCCGCGCCGACGCGCAGGACTACACCGTGCATGGCGATCCGGTGAACCTCGCCGCCCGGCTGGTGGCGGCCGCGCCAGCGGGCGAAACCTGGCTATCCGACGACGCAGCGCGCACGCTCGGCGACGTCGCCAGTTGCGAGGCAATCGGCGAGCGGCGCTTCAAGGGCATCGACACGCCGGTGCGGCCATGGCGCCTCGTCGCGCTCGGCAGCGAGCCGGTCAGGACGAGCCACAGCCATTTCGTCGGACGCGAAGCCGAGCTCGAACAGTTTCACGGCATCCTGCATGCGTGCATGGCAAAGCGCGCGGGGCACGTCGTTCATGTGCGAGGCGAAGCCGGGATCGGCAAGACGCGGCTCGTCGACGAGATGCGCCGCCATGCGCAGGCCCAGGGCTTCACGCTGCATCGAAGCCTCGTGCTCGATTTCGGCGTCGGCAAGGGCCAGGACCCGGTGCGAACCGTCATCGGCAGCTTGCTCGGCTTGCCGGCCGGTGCATCGAGTGAAGCGCGGCAAGCCGCCGCCGCGCAGGTCGCGACCCAAGGCATCGTCAAGGCCGAGCAGATCGTATTTCTGCACGACTTCCTCGACCTCCCGCAGAGCGCCGAATGGCAAACCATCTACGAGGCCATGGACCACGGCGCGCGCAAGCGCGGCAAGCAGGCGCTCGCCGCGAGGCTGACCGAGGACGTTTGCGCGCACGCGGCGACGCTCATCGTCGTCGAAGACCTGCATTGGGCCGATGCCGAAGTCATCGGCTACCTGTCGGCGTTCGCGTCGGGCATTGCCAACGGTACTGGTCTGCTGGTGACGACTTCGCGCGTGGAAGGCGATCCGATCGATGCAAGCTGGCGCGCACGTTGCCGCGACACGCCGTTCGCCACGATCGATCTCGGACCGCTGCGCAAGGACGAGGCGCTGAGCCTGGCGGGCAATTTCATCGATGCGACGCAGCGTGTCGCGCTCGCCTGCATCGAGCGCGCGGGCGGCAATCCGCTGTTTCTCGAACAACTGCTACGCAACGCCGAAGAAGGCAGCGGCAGCAACGTGCCCGCGTCGATCCGCAGTCTGGTGCTCGCGCGGATGGACCGGCTCGCGCCTCGCGACCGCCTGGCGTTCCAGGCGGCCGCCGTGATCGGCCAGCGCTTCGACCTGGCGCTGCTGCGAGAACTGATCGACGATCCTGGCTATGTCTGCGCCGGACTGCTCGTCAATGCACTGGTGCTGCCGGAAGGCGAGGACTTCCTGTTCGCGCACGCGTTGATCCAGGAGAGCGCCTATTCGACGTTGTTGCGCGCGCGCCGCCGTGAACTTCATTTGCGCGCGGCCGAATGGTTCGCACAGAGCGATGCCACGTTGCACGCCCAGCATCTCGATCGCGCCGAAGACCCGCATGCGCCGCACGCCTACCTGGGCGCGGCGGTGGCTGAGCGCGCCGCTCATCGTTTCGAAGCCGCGCTGCGGCTGGCCGAGCGGGGCATCGAGATCGCGCGGTCGGACGCGGACCGCCATGCACTGAGCTGCTGCAAGGGCGAACTTCAGCGCGACCTGGGCGACATTGCGGGATCGATCGCGACGTACCGCACCGCACTCGCCGCCGCCACCGACGACACCGCCCGATGCGACTGCCAGCTCGGGCTCGCGGAAGGTCTGCGGGTCAGCGAGGGTCTCGACGAAGCACTCGGTCTGCTGGCGCAAGCGCAACGGATCGCGGAGCGGGACAACCGGCTGGCCGAGCTGGCAAGCCTCCATTATTTGCGCGGCAACATCCTGTTTCCGCTCGGCAAGATCGACGCCTGCTGCGCCGAACACGAGCGCGGTCTCGCCTATGCGCGCCGCCTCGGTCTGCCCGAGGCCGAGGCTCGCGCGCTCGGAGGCCTGGCGGATGCGGCGTATGCGCAGGGACGCATGCGCACCGCGTTCCATCATTTCAGCGAATGCGTGGCGATGAGCCGGGAGCACGGCTTCGGCCGCATCGAGGTTGCCAACCTGTCGATGCAGGGCTTCAGCCGCATCTATCTGAACGACGCGGGTCCCGCGCGCGAGGACGCCATCGCCGCCGCCCGCACCGCCGAGCCGATCGGGCAGCCTCGCGCGCAATTGCTGGGTGAGACGCTGGGGGTGTTCGCGTGCCAGGAATTGGGCGACGTGCAGGCGGCCAGCAAGCATCTGGCGCAGGAACTGCGCGTGATCCGGCAACTGGGTGCGCGCCGTTTCCAGGCGCAGAACCTTGAGATGCAGGGGCGCCTGCTACTGGACCAGGGATGCCGCAGTGAAGCGGTGATGGCGCTGCGCGAAGCACTCGCCATCTCACGCGAGGTGGGCAGTCAGTTTTCCGGGCCAAAGACCTTGAGCGCGCTGAGCCGCGCGGTTGACGACAAAGACGAGCGGACGCGGCTACTGGCTGAAGGTGAGGCGCTGTTGCGCCTTGGCGCGGTCGGCCACAATCACCTGTGGTTTTACCGCGACGCCATCGAAGCGATGCTGGGGGCGGGCGATCCTGCCGGCATGCTGCACTACGTGGACGCACTCGAGGCCTATACGCAGCGCGAACCGTTGCCGTGGTCCGAGCTTTTCGCGGCGCGTGGCCGTGCGCTTGCGCTCGCGCTTCAGGCGCCGCTCACGGACGCCACACGACATGAACTGCTGCGGCTGCTCGAGGCGCTACAGCAGACCGGCTTTCGCAACTACGTGAGTGCGGTCGAAACGGCCCTTGCGGCTTGAAACAGGCGCGGAGCAGATCGTCAGCGCGGCGCGGAATCGTCGCGGGGCGGGTCCTTGTGGACCAACTCCATGTCGATGGTGCGGCCATCGTCGTCGGGTGTGTCCCTGTGAACGACCTCCATGTCGACGGTGCGGCCGTCGTCGCCATACGCGGCCGCCTGCCGGCGCAACTTGCGCATCTTCCACCACAGATAGCCGACGACGACCGTGCCGACCGCGAACAGCACGGCGAACAGCACGATCGACAGCATCGCGGCCACCACGAACAGGATCGCGCTCAAGGCGACGGTCAGCAACCGACCGAACCAGCCTGAGCCACCGATCCGGATCCCTTTCTCATATGTCACCCGCCGCGGCGGCGGTCTGTCGTTTTGCATCGTTCATCTCCCGGCCGCCGTCCGGCGGCTGATGCGGGTAAGTCCTAATCCGTCGTCATTATGCGGGATGTGAACGGCGAGCGTCGCCCGCGCGGGGCGACTCGGCGTATAGTCGATTGACGCCGTTAAAGAAGCCCGCGCGTTGGCTCGTTTAACTTCGGTAGTAAGTTGCCGCTCGCCAAGGCTGACCGAGCGGCGTGGTTTTCAATTACCTCGGTTGCCCGCGTAATCATGCGACGCCTGCATCTGCTCGAAATCGAAGACCAGCCGTGGTGCCCACGCGCCCTCCGTGACGGCGGGACGGACTGGCTGCACTTTCTGGCCAATTCCCACAAGGGCTTCAACGTGATCGCGGGCAAGCTGCGCGAGGCGATGCGCCGGGTCGGCAGCGACCGGATCGTCGATCTGTGCTCGGGCGGCGGCGGGCCATGGCAGACGCTTGCACCGTTGCTCGCGCTGTCCGGCCGCGTGATGGTGCAGTTGACGGACTTCTATCCCAATCGCTCCGCGTACGAGCGGATTTCAGCCGGGTCGACCAACTGTGTCACCTATGTGAGCGAACCGGTGGACGCGATGAACGTGCCATCGAGATTCGACGGCGTGCGCACGATGTTCAACTCGTTCCACCATTTCCGGCCGGACGATGCGCGCGCGATCCTCGCCGACGCTGTGACGAAACGCCGCGCGATCGTCGTCGTCGAAGGTGCCGATCACCGGCTGCTCGGTATCGTGTTCATCCTGGTGATGCCGCTGATGATGCTCGCGCTGACTCCGCTGATCCGACCGTTTCGCTGGTCGCGGCTAGCGCTCACCTATGTGCTGCCGGCGATCCCGCTGCTGTGTCTGTTCGACGGCATCGTGTCGATGCTGCGCATCTACAACCCCGACGAATTGCGTGAGATGGTCGCGAGTATTCCGGATCAGCAGAGCTTCGATTGGGACATCGGCACGCTGCCGGTGCAGGGCTCGCCGCTCGGTCTGACTTATCTTGTCGGCGTTCCGCGGCAACCCGCAGGCTTGAACGCAAGCGCGCGCCGTCGGGCGCGGCGCGCGGATCACTTGCCGGCCAGATGCTCGGGTGTCTGGGTGTTGCCCGGCGGCAACTCGCCCATCGCCTGAAACAGCGTCGCCGTATCGGCCAGGCGCCGGCCGACCAGGCGGATTTCTTCCAGCCTCGCTGCTTCGTACTGCTGCTCGCCGCCGCGAGCGGAGGCAGCGGGCAGCGCGCCGAGCCGGTGACGTGACGTGGCATCGTCGAACGTCTCGCGTGCGTCGCGGGCAGCGCCGCTCGCGGCTTCGAGCGCCTGCGCGTCGTGTTCGAGCGACGCAAGCGTGTCGGCGACGTTCTCGAACGCGGCCAGCACGGTCTGCTTGTACTCGAACACGGCGGCCTCGTAGGTGTCGATCGCCGCGCGCCGCTGCGCGACGAGCGCGCCGCCATGAAACAGCGCTTGCGACATCGTCGTGGCGATGCTCCAGATCGCGCCGGCGCCCGACAGCGCGAGCGGCCAGCTGAACCCGCCTTGTCCCATCGAGGCGTTCAGCGTCAGGCTCGGAAAGAGTTGTGCGGTGGCGACGCCGACATCGTTCGCGGCGGCTTTCAGCGCCGCCTCGGCGGCCGCAATATCGGGCCGTGAGCGCAACAGGTCCGATGGCAGCACGACGGGCACGTCCTGCGGCAAATGCAGGCTCGCCAGATCGGGCTCGGGCGGCGCCGCGTCGGGCGTGCGGCCGAGCAGCACCGCAAGCGCGTGTCGGGTCACGGTCAGCCGTTGCCGCAGATCGGCCGCGCTGACCTGGAGCGCGGCGATGCTTTGCCGCGCAGTCGACACGTCGCCGCGCGTCAGCGACCCGAGCTGGTAATGCCGTTCGGTATCGTGAGCCTGATCGCCCGCCAGCACGATCAGGCGCTCGGTCGCATCGATCTCGGCGCGCAGCATCGCCGCCTCGATCGTCGCCGTGACGATGTTGGTGGCCAGCGCGCGGCGCGCGGCTTCGCGTTGATACGCATCGATGTCGACCCGCGCGGAGCGCGCCGCGTTGGCCTTGCGCACCGCGCCGAACAGGTCGAACGTGTATTGCGCCTGGACCACGCCGATGAACTCGTTGTAAAGCAGCGTATTCGGCGCGCCGGGAACCGGAATGCCGAGATCGCGTCCGCGCGAGGCCTGCGCGACCAGATCGACCGACGGCAGCAGCGTGGCGCCGATCTGCGCGCGCAGTTGTTCGTGCGCGGCGGCCAGGTGCTTGTCGGCGGCGGCGAGCGTCGGGCTGTTGCGCAGGCCTTCTTCGACGAGGTCGTTCAATGTCGTCGAGCCGAACAGCCGCCACCATTGCGGCACCGGCTGCGCGCCGGTGGTGAAGCGCTGTGCTACACCGAGCGCCTCGACGGTTTGCGCGGGCTGCGGCTCGGCGCCGTAATGGGCGGGCGAGGGCATCGCCGGCGGCTCGCCGCTCGGACCGAACGAGCATGCGCCAAGCGCGATCACAGCGGCCGCGCCGAACGCCGCGCGCCAGCGATGGGTCGCCACCGCCCGCGCTCGACGCGGCGCGTCAGTGAAATGCGGCGCGCTCGCCGGCCCGTCGATAGGGTTGCAGTCTGTGCGCACGATCAGCTCCACGTGTATTCGATTGTCGAGGACGCGGTTCGCACACCGCGTTCGAAGTGCCGCACCTTGAACGCGGTCGCATAGAGCGCGGGAACGAAGAACAGCGTCAGCACGGTCGCGCCTGTGATGCCGCCCATCAGTGCGGTCGCCATCGGTCCGAAGAAGGCCGATTGCAGCAGCGGGATCAGCGCGAGCACGGCGGCCGCGGCGGTCAGCATGATCGGGCGGAAGCGCCGGACCGTGGCGCTTACGATCGCATCGAAGCGCCCCTGGCCCGCGGCGATATTGCGTTCGATCTGATCGACGAGAATCACCGAGTTGCGCATGATGATTCCGGACATCGCAATGACGCCGAGCATCGCGACGAAGCCGAACGGCTTGCCGAACAGCAGCAGTGCGGCGACCACGCCGATCAGCCCCAGCGGCGCGGTGAGCACGACCATCAGCACGCGCGCAAAGCTGCGCAGTTGAATCATCAGCAGCGTCAGCACCACCACGAGCATCAGCGGCAGCTGCGCGATCACCGACGCCTGCGCCTTGCCGCTGATCTCGCCCGCGCCGCCGGTCTCGATCCGATAGCCGATCGGCAGCGACGCGCGCAGCGGCGCAAGCGTCCGATCGATCGCCTGGGTCACGTCGAGGTCCAGCGCGTTGCCGCGCACGTCGGCCTGGACCGTGATCGTCGGTTGACGGTCGCGGTCCCAGATCACCCCGTATTCGAGTTCGTTGTGCAGGTGCGCGAGCGTGCCGAGCGGAACCGGGCCGTTCGGCGTCGGCATCGCGAGGTTCACGATCTCGGCGGGATCGACCCGCTCACGCTGGGGCGCGCGCAGGTCGACGCTGATCAACCGGTCGCGCACCCGGTACTGCGTGAACGTATAGCCCGATAGCGTCATCGCGAGGAAGCTCGCCACGTCTTCCGACGTGACACCGAGCTCGCGCGCCTTCTGCTGGTCGATCTCGAAGCGCACCGAGCGTTCGCCGGGTTCGTCCCAGTCGAAATGCACGCCCGTCGTGCGGGCATCGGCCTTCATCGTCGCCGCGACTTTTTCCGCGATTTCCCGCACGGTGGCAAGGTCGTTTCCGCTGACGCGAAACTGCACCGGATAGCCGACCGAGGGTCCCGTCTGGAGCGGCGAAACGCGCGCACGTACGGCGGGAAAGCTGTTTTGCAGCGTGCTCGCGAGCCAGCGTTCGAGCTTTTCGCGGTCGTCGACGGACCTGGCGGTGATCACGAGCTGCGCGAAGTTCGGCTGGGGCATCTGGACGTCGAGCGGCAGATAGAAGCGCGGCGCGCCCGTGCCGACGAAGTCGACCAGATGATCGATCTCGGGCCGGCCGGCTAGCGTCTTTTCGAGGCGCGCGGCTTCGCGCAGCGTCGCTTCGAACGACGCACCTTCGGGCAGCCGCATGTCGACGAGCAGCTCGGGACGCTCGGAGCTCGGGAAGAACTGTTGCGGCACGAGCGCGAAGCCGGCCAACGCGACGACGAACAGCGCAGCCGTGACGCCAATCACGACGAGGCGGCGCTTCACGCACCACGCGATGCAGTCGCGCAGGCGGTCATGAAAGCGGGGCGCGCGCGGCGCCGCCAGCGGGGCGCGGCGCGTCTGCGCGTCGTCGCGCCGGCGCAGCTTGCGAAGCGCGCGCCGGGGCGGTGTCTCGCGCGCGATGTCCTTGCGTTCGGGCAGCAGGTGATAGCCGAGCAACGGAATCAGCACGACCGCCGCGAACCACGAAGCAACCAGCGCAATCGCGGACACCTGAAAGATCGAGCGCGTGTATTCGCCAGTGGCCGATTTCGCCAGCGCGATCGGCAGGAATCCCGCCACCGTGACCAGGGTTCCCGTCAGCATCGGAAACGCGGTGCTGCTGTAGGCGAACGCCGCGGCCCTCGCGCGGCCCCATCCCTGTTCGAGCTTCACTGCCATCATCTCGACCGCGATGATCGCATCGTCGACGAGCAGCCCCAGTGCGAGGACCAGCGTGCCGAGCGAGATCTTGTGCAGGCCGATATCGAACCCATTCATGCATAGCGCGGTGACCGCGAGCACGACCGGGATCGAGATCGCCACTACCACGCCGGCGCGCCAGCCCAATGAGATGAGGCTCACGGCCAGCACGATCACGATCGCTTCGGCGGCGGCGCGCAGAAAGCCGTTGACCGAGTGCGAGACCGCGTGCGGCATGCTCGACACCTGGACGAGTTCGAGCCCCGCGGGGAGACGCGCGCGCAATTCGGCCGTCTTCGCGTCGAGCAGCCTGCCGAGCTGAATCACATCGCCGCCAGTCTGCATCGTGATGCCGATGGCGAGCACCGGGCGGCCGTTGGTGCGAACCTTCGAGACCGGCGGATCGTCGTAGCCGCGCTTGATCGTCGCAATGTCGCCAAGACGAACGAGGCGGTGATTGATGTCGATCAGCGTGTCGCTCATCGCCGTCAGGTCGGTGAACTGGCCGCTCGGACGCACGAACACGCGATCAAACGCGGTGGTGAGCGTGCCGCTCGGCGTGACCGCGTTTTGCGCGTTGATCGCCCGCGCGAGCTGTTGCGGCGTGATGCTGAGCCGCGTCAATTGCGCGTTGGGAATCTCGATCGTGATGTGCTCGTCGGGGTCGCCGAAATAATCGACTTTCGCGACACCGGGCACACGGAGCAGCACGCCGCGCAGTTCGTCCGAATAGTCGTGCAGTTGGGCCGGCGAGAAGCCGTCGCCGGCTAGCGTATAGATGTTCGTGTAGACGTCGCCGAATTCGTCGTCGAAGTACGGCCCGCGCACGCCGGGCGGCAGCGTATCCGCGATGTCGCCGATTTTCTTGCGCACCTCGTACCATGTGTCGCGCACCTCGCTCACCGGCGCGGAGTCTTTCATCGTGAAGACGATTAGCGATTCGCCCGGACGCGAGTAACTGCGCAGATAGTCGAGATGCGGCGTCTCCTGCAGCTTGCGGCCGATCCGGTCGGTCACCTGCTCCTCGACCTGGCGCGCGGTCGCGCCGGGCCAGAAGGTGCGGATCACCATCGCGCGGAACGTGAACGGCGGGTCCTCCGATTGTCCGAGCCGCGAATAGGCGAGCACGCCGAACAGCGTCGCGAGCACGACGGCGAAAAAGACGAGCGCCTGGTTGCGGATTGCCCACGCGGACAGATTGAAGCGGCCGGTGTCGTCCGCTGCTGGCCGCCGCGGTCCACCCGGTTCACCGGGGCCGCCCGCCCCGTCGGGCCCCTGGCCAAACAGCGCTCTCATGATGCGAAGTCCTCGGGATGCAACGGCGCAACCGCGCGCACGGTTTCGCCGGCGCTGACTGTGTGCACGCCTTGCAGCACGACGCGCTCGCCATCGGTGAGGCCTCGCGCGACGGAGATCGTGCGGTCGTCATAGCGGCCCACCTGGACCCGGCGCAGTTCCAGCGCCTCGTCGCCGGGCCGCACGACCCAGACGGCCGGCGCATTGCCGTCGTGAAAGAGCGCGCTGGCGGGCAGCGTGATCGGGTCGTCCGCTTGCGCCTCGCCGGACGCGTCGGCGAAGGTGATGGTGGCCGTCATGCCGAGGCGGACTTCGGGGCCTGGCGCATCGAGCGTCAGTTTCGCGCGATAGGTGCGGCTGCCGGGGTCTGCTGCCGGCGACAGCTCCCGGACGTGCGCGGTGAAGCGTCGGTCCGTGACGGCCGGCAGCGACACGCTGGCCGCGCTGCCGACCGCCAGCGCGTTCAGCAGGCTCTCGGGCACGTCGCAGAGGATATCGACCTCGCCGGACCACGCGAGGTGGTAGACCGGCTGTCCCGCCGCGACGTTCTGCCCGGTATCGGCGTCTTCGGCGGTGACGACGCCGGCATGGTCCGCCGTGAGGACCGTGTATTGGGTCTGATTCTTCAGCAGCGCGAACTGCTGTACCGCCTGATCGCGCTGCGCGGCGGCCGCCACATACGCATCCTGGGTCTGCTCCAGCTGCGCCGTCGAGATCAGCTGTTCCTGCGCCTGCGCCCGGTCGCGATCGAGTTGCTGCTCGGCGAAGGTGAGCCGATGCTGCGCCGCCATCAATTGGGCCTGCGCGCTCGCGAGGCTGCGCTGCGCGTCGTCGGCATCGAGCCGCGCGATCACCTGGCCGGCCGTGACCGTATCGCCGAGCCGCACCTTCCGCTCGACCAGCTTGCCGGCGACGCGAAACGACAGCGGCGTCGCATAGCGCGCGTTGACTTCGCCCGGCAGCGTCGCGAGCACCGGCTTGCTGTCCCGATGCACGACCACCGCGATGACCGGGCGCGGCAGCGTCACCTCGGCTTCTTTCGCGTGACAGGCGGCGAGCGCGAGCGCGCCCGACACCGTCAGCACGATCTCGCGCCAGCGCATGCTCACGAGTGTTCCTCCAGTTCGCCGGCTTCGAACTGCGCTTTGGTCCGGCGGCGCTGCACCTTGCCGCTCGAAGTCCGCGGCAAGCTGCCCGCCTGTACGATCGCGACGTGACCGACCTGCAGGCCCGCGCATTCGGCGACCTTCTGCGCGATCGCACGGCGCAGCGCCGTGGCCTCCGCGGGCTTGCCCTCGGCGCAGACGACCAGCGTCTCGTCGCCGTCGCGCATCACGCTGAACGCGATCACGCCGCGGCTTTGCACGCTCGGCAACTCGGCCACCGCCCATTCGATGTCCTGCGGATAGAGGTTCGAGCCGTGAATCACGATCAGGTCCTTGCTGCGGCCGCAGATATAGAGCTGGTCGCCCGCGACGTAGCCGAGATCGCCGGTCTGCAGCCAGCCGTCGCGATACGCGTCGGCGCTCGCTTCGGTGAGGCCGTAGTAACCCACGGTGATGCTGGGCCCGCGCGTGACGATCTCGCCGACGCAGCGTTCGGGCAACGCCCGCCCGGATTCGTCGACGATCCGCAGCTCGTGTCCGGGAAAGCAATGGCCGCAGCCGACCAGTTCGATCGTGCGCAAGCCGGTATCACGCGCGGCCGGTATCGCTCGGCCGAGCCCGAGCGGCGCCGCATAGACGACGTCGGTGACGATCGGCTGGCCGTGCTCGTGAAACGTGATCGCGAGTGTTGCCTCGGCCATCCCGTAGCACGGCAGCAGCGCTTCGGCGCGAAAGCCGGCCGGCTCGAAGCGCGCGGAGAACTGGCGCAGCGCTTGCGCGTTGATCGGCTCGGCGCCGCAGCCGGCCACGCGCAGTCGGCTCAGGTCGAGGCCTTCGAGATCCTGGTCGCGGGTGCGGCGCGCGGCGAGCGCATACGCGAAGTTCGGCGCGAAGCTGATCGTGCCGCGGTACTTCGTGATCGCCTCCATCCACAGGCCAGGCCGGCGCACGAATGCTTCGGTTGCTAGCAGCACGCTCGGCAAGTCGCAGATCAGCGCGCCCAGCACGCTGATGAGTCCCATGTCGTGGTGCAGCGGCAGCCAGCTCACATAGACGTCCTGCTCGTGCAGATCGATGCCGCGCGGTCCGAGGAACGCTGTCGCATTCGCGATCAGATTGCGATGCGTGACCATCACGCCTTTCGGCAGCGACGTGCTGCCCGACGTGTATTGCAGGAAACACAGGTCATCGGGATGCAGCGCGGGCAAATCGCAGGCGGGCGGCTCGCCGTCGAGCAGCGCTTCGACGGTCACGATGCATTCGAGGCCGGTGTCGGCGGCCAGCACGTCCTCGATAGTCTCGCGTGTCGAGTTCGACGTCAGCAGCATCCGCGCGCCTGCCGAGCGCACGATGTGACTGACGGTTTCGGCGTAGCGTTCGCGGGTTCTGAAGTTCAGGCTTCCGCGCGGAAAGATCGGGACCGGCACCAGACCGGCGAACGACGCGCCGAGGAAGCTCAGGATGAACGCTTCCGGGTCGAGGATCACGAGCGCGATACGGTCGCCCTTGTTCAGGCCGAGTGCCACGAGCTTTTTCGCACGCTGGCGTGCCTCGCGCTCGAGCGCCTCATACGGATAGTAGTGCTCGTCGCCGTGCGAGGAGACAAAACGAAGGCCTCGAGCGTCGCCGCGCGGCAGCGCTGAAACGGCATCGACTAGCGTCAGGTTCATGGTGACGGCTCCCCGCTTACTTGGTCGAGATTCCGTGATCGAGCGAAGCAGCGGGCGACCAGTCGCGGATCGGCTGCAGACGGCGGCGCAAGAGCGCGATCACCTCGTCGTCGCTGCGCACCGGCGCGCCCGGCAAGCGCACGAAATGCCTGGCGAGCTTGCGGTGCTGACGCGTGACGAGCAGCAGCCAGATCTGCGCGATGTCGATGCGATCGAACACGACCGCATCCTCGTGACCGTACTTCTCCAGGTTCGCGGCGAACTCCTTCGTGAGCTCGCTGAAGTGCGTGCCTTTGCGGACGTGGTGGTAGATGTGATAACCGGCGTTGAAGACGCGCGCATTGAAACGCGAGTCGATCGTATTGGTGCTGCTCGTGTACGGGTTGTCCGGATGATCGGGGTCGATGAACGCGTGCTGGACCCAGTTGCCGATCATCATCATCAGCCGCACGAACACGAACGGAAACACGAACACGACCAGCGTCGCCCGCAGGTTCCAGTACGCGGCCGCGCCGATCGCCGCGTAGAACGCGATCTCACCGACGAGCAGTTGGCGCATCAGCTTCGTATTGCGCGAGCGCCACAGATAGACGCTGAGCTCGACCGGCACCAGCGCGGCGAAGCGCAGGTAGTAGTGCAGAAAGCCGATGACGCTATCGCGCTGAAACCGCATCGTCGAACTCAGGTCGCGTGGCAGGTTGTCGTCGATGTGATGCATGCCCATGTGATGGACATAGAACGTGCCCGGCGTCTGGCCGAAGAACGGGCACAGCACCCAGTCGAGCAGGATTTCGAGCGCACGGTACTTCTTCCTGAAGAGCCGCCGATGCAGCGTGCAGTGGTAGCTCATCGTGAAGCGGTCGCCGAACATGTTCCAGACCACCACATAGGCCACGCCCGCCCACCAGGGAAAGTGGCCGAGCCAATACAGCACGGCTGCGGCGGGGATGAATATCAGCGCGCACTCGATGTAGAGCCACAGATGCGGCAGGTCGCGACGATCGTTGAGCAGGCGGTACATGGCAGTTTCCTTCAGGGGCGGTTGCAGTGGTCAGTCAGGAAGTAGGGATTCGTTTCAGGTTGGCTCGGGCAGTTCGATGACGCCGCTATGGCCATCGACCTTGAGTTGCATGCCCGACTGCACGCGCGTGGTGAGGCCCGGAATCTGCACGACGGTCGGTATGCCGATTTCGCGTGCGACGATCGCGGCATGGGTCAGCGGACTGCCGCGCTCGATCAGCAAGCCGGTCGCCGACGCGAATACCGGGACCCAGCCGGGGTCGGTCCGATAGGTGACGAGGATGCCGCCGTCGAATTCGTTCGCTTCGCGCACGACCTTCGCGCGCCCTTCGGCGAAGCCCGGCGAGCAGGGCGTGCCGCGCAGCGTCGCGCCGGCCGCATGGGCGGGCGCCGCGTGCAGCGCGGCGAGGTTCGCCGGCTTGCTGAGCCAGGCCGCTACGGGACCATGCGTGAGGAAGCGTGGCGGCAGATCATCCATCGCGCGATAGCTCGCGTCGTCGCGCTTGCGCTGCTCGATGAGCGGGCGCAGTTCGCGGTGGGACACGGTGCCTTCGAAGCAGCCGCGAATTTCGTCGAGACGCAGATGGAAGATGTCGCGGCCTGTGGCCAGCACGCCGTCGGCGGCGAGACCCTCGCCGATCGCGCGGAACATCCGGCGCGCGACCCCGAACGCGCGCGAACGGCAAAAGCGCACGGTCTCGCGCGCCCGGATCGCGGCGCGCACGCGGCTGCGTGCGCGGGCAAAGATCCAGCGCTGCAGCGGATTAAGCCGCTCACGCAACAACGCGTCGATGCGCGCTTCGGTGGCGCTGCGATCGATCGTCGCGGCGCCATGCGCGAGCGAGGCCTTCAACATATCGAACAGCACGCCCGGGTCTTCGCGCAGATCGGGTTCTTCGAGCTTCAGCTCGTTGTTGCTGCGGTACGCGAAGTCGGCGAGGTAGCGCTCGACGTCGGCGACGATCTCCGGCGCGCCGCATTCGCGCAGCGCCGCATACGCTTCGGCTGACGGCGTGTTGCGGATCAGCGCTTCGACCCGCGGCTTCGACCGCACGGCTTCCGCCAGCGCGGCCAGCCTGCGGACCGGCTCGATCGACTCGATGTCATCCATGCCGCCGATCACCGCCACTTCGAGCCAGTCGGGCGCATCGGGAATCCACCGCTTGATCAGGCGCCGGAGCACGCCGTAACTGAGACCGATCGCCGATTCGAGCACGATCATCATGCCCCAGCGTGCCAGCAGCGCCCGCTCGAAGCGGCAGTAGTGCGCATAGACGGCATCGGCGGGATGCGAGCGATAGTCGAGCGCGTTGAACTCGTCGTAGACCGGATAGAAGAACGCGCGGAAGCGCTCGACGTTGCGCTCCAGCCGCGCGAAGTGCCACGCGAACTTCGTGCCGCTCACGGCGCGGATGCAGGCGAGCGCAGCGCGCGAGCCGGCCTTGTACGGCGCGATCAGCTCGGCGAAGCTCGCCAGATCGAGCGGCTCGTCGACGCCCATCTGGACTTCCATCATCTTGCGTCCGAGGTCCTGGAACGGCGCGAGCCCGGACAGCTTGTACCAGTGCAGCAGGTTGTAGTACACGCGCCCGTTCAGGAACGCGAGCGTCGAGCCGAGGAAGCCGTCCATCTCGCGCCGCTGCTTGTGCGGAATCGCGAGCAGCCGGCAGAACTCGCGGAACACCTGCGCATAGACGTGCTGCGCGAAGGTGAAGGTCAGTTGCGTGGTCACGCCGGGATAGTTCTCGACGATGTTGGAGTTGTCCCACAGCTGGAATTCGCCGGTCCGCGATGCGGCCGGTGCGACCGGCGTGGTCACCGGGCGCGCCTGCAGAATCCACAACTGGTGCTCCGCGATACACCATTCGATATCGAGCGGCTCGCCGAACCTGCTTTCGAGCGTGCGGGCCGCTGCCACGACGCGCTCGATCTCGTCGTTGGAAAGGGCCGCAGCATCGCGCAGCGCGGCCGGCACCTCGCGGATGCGGCGGCCGTCATGACGCTCGCGTTTTTCACCGATCACCACCTGCTTGTGCTGCCCGGTGTGGCGGTCCACGGTGATCGTGTCGGCGTCGACGGCGCCCGACACGAGTCCTTCGCCGAGCCCGTAGACGGCGCTCAGCACCAATTCGTCGCGGTTGCCGTTGGCGGGGTTGATCGTGAACACGACGCCGCTCGTGTCCGCCTGAACGAGGCGCTGCAGGATCACGGCCATGCCGGCGCCGGCCATGTCGAGTCCGTGCTGATGCCGGTAGCGCAGCGAGCGCTCGGAATACGCGGAGGCCCAGCACCGGCGCACGTGTTCGAGTGTCGAGTCGAGCCCGCGTACATCGAGGAACGTGTCGAACTGGCCTGCGAACGAGAAGCTCGCGCTGTCTTCTTCGACACCTGACGAACGCACCGCGAGCGGTCCGTCTCCGATCGCATCGTGCGCGCGTGCAATGTCGGCGCGCAACGCGGCGCTGATGTCGCACGTCAGCACGGCCTCGCAAATCCTGCTCGCGATCGCGGCGGCGTTGGCGGGCGTGAAGTCGCTGAGCAGCGTGGCGATGGTTTGATCGAGGCCGCCGTCGCGGCGGCACTCCGCAAAGCAGTCGGTGCCGAGGATCGCCCAGTGCGGCACTGCTACACCGAGGTTCGCCAGCCGATGGAGCGATCGTCCCTTGTTGCCGGCGAGCCGCTCGATGGCTTCGGCCGGACTTGCTGCGGTGAGGATCAAACGTGGCGATGCTGTTGGGCCGGCGCTGCTGCTTGCGTCGAAGCTCTCGTGCTGTGCGTAGCTCTTGCCCGCTTCGAATTCGCCGCATGCGCGCGCAATGGTGTCGAAATTCATTGAGGTCCCCGTTGCTCAGGTGCTCGACGAAGCGAGCAGGTCTCTTGCTTCCTCGGCGGTACCGCGTCCGCCGTGAGCGGTCTGCGGAAAGCGCGCGTGCAGATGCGCACCGAGGTTGATCCAGTCGTAGGCGGCGTGGATCGTGCCGCGCCAGCCCGACGCCGTATCGAAGCTCGCCGGAAACTGCGGGTCGCCGCCGAGGTTGCGCAGACGCTGCGCGAGCTCATCGGCCAGCGCGACGTAACGCTCGGCATCCGGTGCCGATCCGATCGAGCACTGTTCGAGTTCGCGGATGCCGTCGATCAGCGCCGCATCGAGAGGCAGCAGCCGGATCGCGTCGAGCGTCGCTTCTTCCATCGTGGACTGCGGCGTCACGCCGTGCGCGCCGAGCGTGACCATGCAGGCGGTTTGCATCATCCGTTGCAGCGCGTACTCGAGCACCTTCCATTGGCCGCGCCGCAGTGCGCCCTGGGCGTCCTCGCGCGCATTTTCGAGGCCGATGTTGGCCCAGACCATCTCGAGGCCCGCTTCGGCGAAGCGCCCGGCGGGCATCGGCAGCAACTGGGCACCGCTCGCGCGGCCGGCCGCGAGGCGTGCGCCGTCGATCGAGATCAACGGCGCACGGGACACCGGCGTCGAAGTCGCCTGCTGTCGTGCGTGGATTTCTCCGCTGCCCTTCCAGCGCAGGCTGACGAGACCCAGCCGGCTGAAGTCCGCGATCAGCGCGCGCTGCCGGCTCGCCGCCTGCGCGTCGCCACGGCTGGCGATGGCCGTGCATGGGGTGTCGAAGGTGATCGCACGCCAGGCCTGGGCGGCTTCGTCGTCGAGCGCAAAGACGTCGCTGCCTCGCAGCACATGGACCCGTTCGCCGATCTGCCAGGTCGTCGCGTCCTTGCCTGGGCCGATCAGCACGTTCTCCGCCGCGAGGCTCACACCGCGGACGCCGAACTCGCGGAGCAGCGCGACCCCCGCCGCGAGGAACGCGCTTTCGGCGCCATGCTCGCGCGGCGCGTGCAGCAGGTTCCACAGACGGCCGGCGAGACCCGCGTCGACAGCCGCGCGTTCGAGTTGCAGCGACAGCCATTTCGGGCTCATGTAGCACTCGCCGAGCCGCGCCACATGACTCTTCGCCGCATGAAACGCGGCGGTTCTGATCCAGGCGCGGGCGTAGTCGGGCTCGCCGAGCGCGAACATCGCGACCGCATAGCGGCCGGTCTGGCGCGCGAAATCCTCGAACCACAGCGCCACCGCCTCGCAGAGCGCGTCGCGGCCAAGCTCCGCTTGCAGCGTTTCGATCAATGCCGGGTTGTCGATCGGCAGCGCGCCGATGAAGCGCTGGCACCGTTCGAGCAGATTCCACGACAGGCGCGCGACCGCGCGACGCCCTTTGCCGAGCGCTGCGCGAACCTGCGCGAGCTCGCGGCGCAGGCGCGCCGGACTCAGCAACCTGACTTCGATGCGGCGGCCGTCGATGAACAGGATGTACGGCATCGTGGCCGGCTCCAGCCCGCTATCGACGATCGCGACGAAGTCGACATCGGAGCGCTCGTTGCCGAAACCTTCGGCGATCGAGCCTTCGAGAAAGACGGCGCTCGGTGCCCGCTGTTCGAACTGGGCGCTCAACGCGGTGCGCGCTTTTTGCCAGAGCTCGGCGAGAATCGGATCGGTCATCAACATGGTTAGGCTCCCTGAGCGTCAAGCCGTGCGCGGCACGAAGTAGCCCGCCGCGATCCCATAACGGAAGATCCTGCGCAGCAGCGTTTTGCCCGTCGCGCGAGGCAGGGCCGGCAGGATCGCGGCGGTTGCGTCGCGTGCGAAGCGCACCTGGCGCGTCAGGTACGACTCGTACAGCTTCACGACCTCGTCGTAGTAGCGCCGCTCGAGCGGCTTCATCGCGGCGGCGTCGAACACATGCCGCGGCACATAGCGAGGCACGTGAAACGACGGGAACTCCGCGCAGACGTCGTTGATTTCGCGCAGCGTGGTCGGCGCGCCCGAGGTCAGATGCAGCGTGCGTCCGCGCACCAGCGGGAACTTCACCAGTGCCTCGACGACGCAGTCGGCGACCCAGTCGATCGGCACGATGTTCAGCGTCGCGCCGTAGTCGCCGGGCATCGTGCGCACGAGTCCCGCGGCCGTCAGGCGCACGACGGTGTAGAGCGTGTCGAACTTGCGGATCACGCCGCTCGCCGAGTCGCCGACGATGATCGACGGGCGCAGCACCGCGGCCGGCAGACCGCTGCGCATCGCAGCTCGCACCGATTGTTCCGCGCGGTACTTGCTCTGCTCATACGGGTTGCCCAGCCGCTGGCCGAGGTCCAGATCGTCCTCGCTGAACACGCCGGGACGCTCGCCGCAGACATAGGCGGTGCTCACGTAGAGCAGCGGAATCGGCGCTTCGTCGCGAGGTTGCGCGAACTCGACGATGCGCTCGGTGCCGCGAAAGTTGATCGCGTCGTAGACCTCGGGCTTGCGGCCGAAGCTGGTGAGCGCGGCACAGTGGACGATCGCGCCCGTCGTCGCGCGCAGCGCCTCGTAGGTGTGCGGATCGAGCCCAAGCTGGGGTTCGGCGACGTCGCCCCGCACACACGCGAAGGTTCCGGCCGCAGGCGTGTGGCCGTCGTACGTGGTTGCCGCGAGCGGCGTGCCGTCGTTGCGGACAACCGGTCCTTCGGAGCGCAAGAATGCGACGACCGGGTAGCCCATTGCCGTGAGCCGGGCGATCACTTCGGCGCCCAACAGACCTCGCGCACCGGTGACGAGAACGTGCTTATTCATCGTGGGTGACCATCCAGGGTTGCGTGTCATTTGAGGAGAATCTCGGCCAGCATTCCGAGCTCGACGGCGACGATGAAGCGCGTGCCCGCCCAGCGTGGCCGGCTCGGCCTGCTCGCGGGGCCCGGCCGACTCGCGTTGAGCCAGACGAGCCATACGAGTGGCAGCGTCGCCGCATAGATCGAATAGGTTTGCGACAGGCCTGCGAGGCGCGACAGCGACACGTTGATGCCGAGCGCCAGCATCAGCAGGACATTCAGCGCGACGCGGATTTCGCGCGCCGACAGGTGATAGGGCTGCAGTGCGGTGGTGCCGACTTTGCGCGAGAACTTCCAGAATTCGTAGCCGGTCCACATCGAGCCCGCTACGCACATCACGGCATAGAAGCTCAGTTCGCGGCCAGCCATGTCGCGCCACCAGAAATAGCCGTACATGAAGACCGCGAAGGGCGCCCCCTCGAATGCGGGAAAGCACAGCAGCGGGCTGCTCGGGAGCAGCCGCTTGAATACGAACGGCGCGGCGAAGGCGAGGGCGGTGGCGGCAGCGGCGGCCGTCCTCGCGTGCCCCATGCCGGTGTTCAGCGCAACGAGCAGCAGCGCGCTGGTCGCGAGGCTGGCGACGAGACGTGTGCGTCGTGCCTCGCGGCGCGCCAACAGCGCGTGCCCGGCGGGATAGTCGCGTTCGAGATCGTCGAGATCGTCGATCAAGCGAAGCTGGACGAACAGCAGGAGAAAGGACACGAGGCCGGCCAGCACACGCCAGCCCGGTTCAACGGCGACGCCGGCGATCCGTCCGTACAGCAGCAGCGAGCAGACGAACGCGCCGGCGATCGGCAGCGCTTCGGCGGCCAGCGGCAAGCGGCCGAGCGTGTTGCCGACGGCAGCTGCCGCGGCCGCAAGCCGGCCACGTCTTGCCTGCGCGGTGGCCAGCGAAAGGCGCGGGCTCATGTACGCATCCCCTCGTTGGCGTCCACGCGGATGGCGGCGTGCCGGATGCACAGGTCCACGAGCGAGCCGACCGTGAAATACGTTTCGGCGTGTTCTTCGTTCAACGCTTCGAGCGGCAGACGGTCGATGCCGAACGCCTGCTCGACCGCGACCACCGCTTCGACGAGCGATAGCGAGTCGAGGCCGAGATCGGCGATCAGCGAACTCTCGAGGTGAATCTCTGCGTTGAAGTCGCGCTGATGCTCGCGGCAGACGCGCAGCAACTGCGTGCGTACGATGCCGAATACGGTGTTGCGCAGCGACGCATTTTTCGGTGTGCTGGCCATGCTGGGTTCCTTTTCCGTTCACGCGTTGCTCGGCGCGGCGTAGCGCCACGGCAGAGTCTGGCCACCGGCCAGGATGCCCTGGGGATGCGCGAGCGCGACCGGCTCGATCGCCAGTTGCAGGCGGACGAGTGCGAGCGGTCGCTCCAACGCTTGTTCCCAGCGGTATGAGAGGGGAATGCGCGCGCGCTTGCCACGCAGCCATGCGCGGTGCAGAAAACGATGGACCCAGAAGTTCGGCCACCACGGCGCGGTCAACGCGGTGCCGAGCAGACCGACGATGCGCGCGCGCATCGGTTCGAGGCCGCAGTCGAATGCGAGAAGCGAGGTCTCGCCGGCCCAGTCCTGTCCATAGCCCGTCAACACGTGCAGCAGGTCATGAATGCAGCCGCTGCGCTCGATGAACCACTGACGGTCCGGGCCCGGCAGGATTTCTTCGAGACCGGCGGCCAGCCGGCTTGCTTGCAGCAGACCATCGGCGCTGTAGCCGCTGCGCTCCATCATCGCCATGTAGGCGCGGCCGAACGAGCCGGGCGGCAAGCGCAGCAGCGTGTCGGAATCAGCGAGCGTGTCGAGCAGCGACGGCTGCTCCGCAATCAGCGCGCCGGCGCCCGGCTCGCTCAGAAAGCGCTGGTACATCGTCTCCATCTGACCGCCGTCGAGCGCGATCATCACTTCGTAGGCGTGCTGAATGTCGTCTACGTTCTCCCTCAACGCCTTGATCGCTCGCAACGCGCGCGGCCAATCGATGTGGCGTCGCGCCAGCGCGTCGTCCTTCAAAGTTGCTGTCATCTGCGGCTCCCGGCAAAGATCAAGAGGGCGGGTCACGAGTGGCGATCGACCGGTGCCACTTCTTGCGGACGCTTTTTGCAGGGTTCATGCCAGTCATCCGTTGGCACCACGCAAGTCGTCCTCATCCCCTGCAAGAACGGAACGAAGTGCCCAGATCTCAAAAGGCGGGGCGGGTATCGCGCGGATTGAAGCGGTGTCGGCGCATTGCCGACGCACGTTGGAGGAAAACCCCTCGCAGCTCTTGAATGTCGGTGCCGGGCCAACATCCGAAGGAGATCTGTTGGTTGCAGCTCGACTGCATGACGTCTGTACCGGCCCGGTTCACATGCCAACGTCCAAACATCTAAACGTTCGGATATATCGCCCGGCCTTTTGAAATCTGGCGGCCTGCTTGCGTCATTGCCTCTGACGGGGACTCACTTCGCGCAGCTAAAGAATGCCTGGCACGAACAGTGCACCAGGAGCGCGAACAACGGGTGGTGCCCTTTGGAATTCCTGGAACTCACGAGGACGGAGGTAGAGCAATGAATCAGGCCTGGAAGGCGAAAGCGGGGCAGTTCCTGCCGGGGGCGAATCTGACTGTGCTGCCGCACTGGGAGCGCGACGCGGTGCCGAGCTACGATCGTGCCGAAGTCTCGGTGCCAGGGCGCCTTCACTTCGCCGTGTTCGACTTCATGCAAATGATGCCCGGCTTCGGCGGCGGCGGACTCGGCGTATCGACGAGCACGGTCGGACACCGGATTACCGTCACGAAGACGAACAACGGCGAAGGCGGCTGCGACGTGCCGAGCGGGCGGCACATGCTCGAGTTGTTCAAGCGAACGGTCGGCTACGCACGCGACGACATCCGTGTCGATCGGCTGCGCAGCATCCAGCATCAGCACAGCGGCTTCGGCTCGAATGTGTCGTTCAACACCGCGACGCTCGCCGGCTTGAACGCGTTGTTCGGCTCACCGTTTTCGCCGCACGACATGTGGGAAATGATCACCCGCAACTACGTCGAGACCGCGAAGGATGACGAGCACGTGTATTTCGGCCTCGAGACCGGCGTCGGTGAAGCTTGCCTGTTCTTCGGCGGGCTGGTCTGGGTCGACGAGAAACACGGCAACGGCCGTTTCCTCGGCAACCTGAGTTCGGAAAACCTGTGGGTGACCACCGCCGTTGGCAACTACGACACGCTATCGACCGAAGCGCTGCGTGCGCATGGCGAAGGCGCGGACATGTCCGGCTCCACCGAGGCCGGTTTCGTGCCGACGCATTTCGTCGAGTGGCAGAAGCGCTATGGCACCGCTTGGCGAAACTTCATCGAACAGAAACTGCGGCCGGCGCTGCATCGCAACGACCTGTTCGCGTTTCTGAAGCACGGCTGGGAACTCAACAGCATGAGCAACATGAAGGTGCTCGAAGGCATCTTCCGGACCGACGTGATGCGTGAGTTCGACGAGACGATGCAACGCGAGGGCGCGGTGTACGCGGGGATGAGCAGCGCGGGTCCGGGCTTCTATGCGTTTTCCGACTGCGAGGAAAAGGCGAAGCACCTCTCGGCGGTGATGCGGCATCGGTTCAGTGAATTCATGAGCGAGATGACGGTGGCCCGCGCGGGCCAGAAGATGTCGATCGACGTCGCCGTCTAGCCGCGCCCTTTTTCGACCCCTTGCGACCCCTTGCGACCCCTTGCGAACCCTCGCGAAACTTTCCACTGAGACTGATCGAACATGGCCAAGCGCGTCACCTTCGTCAACACGAACCAGATCAAGCCGGCGATTGCGCCGATTGCCTTCGACTATCTGTCGGCGCCGATGGAGCGAGCAGGGTTCGAGCTCAACTTGCTCGACCTGTGCTTCTCCGACGATTGCGAGGCGGCCATTGCCGAGCACTGCCACACCGCCGCGCCGGATTACTGGGGGGTGACGCTGCGAAATACCGACGACGTCTATTTCTCCAGCGGCTACAGCTTTCTCGAACGCATCAGGGACATCGTCGCGATGCTTCGGCGTGCGCGCGCGGTCCCGATCGTGATGGGCGGCGCGGGCTACTCGGTGATGCCGGAAAAACTGCTTGCGTACCTCGACGCGGACTTCGGCATAGTTCGGGAAGGCGAATTCAGCTTTCCCGAACTGCTGACCTGCCTCGAAGAAGGCAGGAGTTTCACGCACATACCCGGCTTGGTCTACCGCGATACGGCCGGCGTGCATGCTACGCCGCTCGCGCCCAACACATGCGGACCGTTGGCCAGCATAGGGCCTCACAAACGCGAGCTGGTCAACAACCCGCACTATTTCGCCAAAGGCGGCCAGATCGGCATCGAAACGAAACGCGGCTGCAATCGCTCCTGCATCTATTGCGTCGAGCCGCTGATCAAAGGCCGCTCGGTGCGCATGCGCGAACCCGATGACGTCGTCGCCGAGATGGCATCGCTCGAGGAGCGCGGGGTCAACGTCTTTCACATCAACGACTCGGAATTCAATCTGAGCGTCGCGCATCCGATGGCGCTGTGCGCCGCCATCATCCGGCACGGGCTCGCCGGAAAAATCCAGTGGTATGCGTACGGGATGCCGCGGCCGTTTCCCGACGAACTCGCGGCCGCGATGAAAGCGGCCGGTTGCGTCGGCATGAACTTCGGCGTCGATACCGCCAGCGAAACGATGCTGAAGATACTGCGCCGCACCTTCAGTGCTCCCGACATCGAACATGCGGTCAATACCGCGAAGCGCCACGGCCTCGAGCACATCATCGAACTGCTGTTCGGCGCACCCGGCGAGACGCAGGAGACCGCTCGCGAGACGATCGAGTTCATCAAGCGGGTCGATCCGGAGCGCGTTTCGGTCACGGTCGGGCTGAGGATTTTTCCGGGCACCGAGCTCGAACAGATGATCCGCCGCGAAGGCCTGCATGCCGGGAATCCGAATCTGCACGGCCATATCGAAGGCAACGACGATCTGCTGCACCCGGTGTTTTATCTGCCGACCGCATTGGGCCCGGACCCGCAGCAGTTCGTTGCCGATCTGATCGGCAATGACCGGCGGTTCTTCGGGACCAATGCGAGCCTGTTCAACTACAACGCGAACGACGCGTTGGTCGAAGCGATCGCGCAAGGCGAACGCGGCGCGTATTGGTCGATCCTGAACCGGATCGAGAAACGCTTCGAAGCGGCCCATCACGCGCGCGCTTGTCACCGCGCGTCGGCGGACGGCGGCGATCCGGACTGGACGCCGATCGAGATTTTGCCGATCGAGCAAAGCGCCTGACGCGGGATGTGATGTCCGAAGCGGCCAGCCATCCGCTGGCCCGTGTACTTTCAACGCAGGAGGAGTGCATGCTTTTAGAAAACAGCCAGCCTGAGCCGTACAGGATCAAGATGGTCGAGCCGATCAGGCTGATCGACCGCGAGCAACGGCAGGCGCGGCTTGCCGCTGCCGGGTACAACGTGTTTCGCCTCGAAGCCGACGACGTCTATATCGATCTGATGACGGACAGCGGCACCTCCGCGATGAGCGCGAACCAGTGGGCGGGCATCATGACCGGCGACGAGTCGTATGCCGGCTCCCGCAGCTTTACCAAGCTGACGCAGGCGGTGCGGGACATGCTCGGCTTCGAATACGTATTGCCGACTCACCAGGGACGGCCGGCCGAGCACTTCCTGTTCCGGACCCTCGTGCGCCCGGGACAGGTGGTGCCGTTCAACGCGCCGTTCGATTCGACCGAGGCGCACGTATCGATTGCCGGCGGGACCGCGATATCGTGTGTCGCCGAAATCGGCTACCAACCCTCTGTCGAGCATCCGTTCAAGGGCGACGTGGATGTGCAGAAACTGCGCAACGTGATCGAGAGCGAAGGGCGCGACAACGTTCCGCTAATCATGGTCTCGCTGACGAACAACGCGGGCGGCGGACAGCCGGTATCGATGGCGAACCTGCGCGCGGTGAAAGCGTTGGCCGATGAGTTTGCGATTCCCGTGTACTTCGACGCGGCGCGCTGCGCGGAGAATGCTTATTTCATCCAGCAGCGCGAGAGCGGCTATGCGAACCGGTCGGTGGCGGAAATTCTGAAGGAGCAGTTTTCCTACGCCGACGGCTGCACGTTCAGTTGCAAAAAGGATGCGCTGGTCAACATCGGCGGCTTGCTCGCGACACGGTCGCGCGTGCTCTACGAGCAGGTTGTGCCGCTGCTCGTGCTGCACGAAGGCTTCGTCACCTACGGAGGGATGGCAGGCCGCGATCTCGAAGCGCTCGCGATCGGTCTGCGCGAGATGGTCGACGACAGATACCTGCAACACCGCGTGGGTCAGGTCGAACGGCTAGGGGACACACTGCTTGCCGGTGGCGTTCCGATTCTTAGGCCGACCGGTGGACACGCGGTGTATGTCGATGCGGCCGCCTTCCTGCCGCACGTGCCGCGCTCGGAGTTCCCAGCCGAGGCGCTGGCTTCCGAGCTTTACCTGGAGGGCGGCGTGCGCGCCGTCGGTCTGGGCTCTTTGGCGTTCCTGAAAGAAGATCCATCGACGGGCGCGCTCAGCGCCCCGAGGCTGGAACTGCTGAGGCTCGCCATTCCTCGCCGCGTCTACACCGATAGCCACCTCGCGGCGGTTGCGGCGGCGTTGATCCGGGTCTACCAGCGACGCGATGCGATCCGCGGTATGCGCATCGTCTCGGCGCCGCCGATGCTCAAGCACTTCACCGCGGTGCTCGCGCCGATCGAGGCCCATGACGAGGTGTTTGCGGAGAGCCGCGAAGTGATGGTCTGAGGTGATTTCATGTCGAATGCCGTGTTCGAAGCGCTTGAGCTCAAACCGCATGCTTATCCCGGCGTGCTGGTCACGTTGTGCGGCGTGGATGGGGCCGGGAAGTCCTCACTGATGAAAAAGCTCGAAAGCGCGTGTACGCGTGCAGGGCTCAATTGCGTGACGACGTTTACGCCGACCAGTCGCATCCGCAAAGATGCGGTGTTCCGGGATATGGTCGACAGCCACTGGCATACCTCCAAAGCGAGCTCGGAGCCCGACGCAAGCGTACGTCGCGTCGACATGCTGGGCATTCTGCTGTCCATCATGGGCGACCTCGTCCAGCATCTGACCGACACGGTCATACCGGCACTGGAACGTGGCGACGTAGTCTTTTGCGACCGCTACGTGTTCACCTCTCAGGCCGAGATCGGCACTCGTTCCGATCCGGCTGCGACTGCGCCGGTGCTCCGCAGCATCGCTGGCCATGTGCTGCGTCCCGACGTCGCCTTTGGTCTGAACGTTTCCGGCGCGACTTCACACCGCCGCGTGCGCTCAAGGAACGACGTGACCGACCAGCCGCCGCCGATGAGTTTTCTGACGCGTCAGGTGGCGGCCTATCGCGCCGTGTTCGACGTCAATGGCGTCGTCGCGCTGGATGGGGAGCGGAGTATCGACGAGACGTACCGCGCGGCAATCAGTCGTATCGCGGCTATCGAACGGGTTGCGGGGCGGTTGGGCCCTATCGCGGCGGAACACGCTGCACGAACCCTGGCGGCATGCTGAGGCTTCGACCTGCACCGACACGCCGCGTCCTGGCGTCGAGGTGGGCGACAAAACGCACGTCGACACGTTTTGGTGAGCATGTCAGTACGGTCTCCGAGTCGATTCACTAGGCTGCCAACGGGACAGCGCCTGTACATTTGATTTCATCGAGGCAAACGCTGGACTTGACTCCGCTCACGCCCGGAATACGCATCAGCGTATCCAGTAGAAACTCCGACAGCGCTTTCAGGTCGTGCGCGACGACTTTGAGCATGTAATCGATATCACCCGTTACGACGAAGCATTCCTGAACCTGGGTGAGTTCCGAGATCATTCGCTTGAACTTCGACAGGTCGCGCACATGGCCTCGCTCCATCGTCACCTGGATGAAAGCCACTACGCCGAAGCCCAGCAGCTGCGCGTCGAGCCGCGTCTCGTAGCACTTGATTACGCCCATTTCCTCGAGCCGGCGATGACGCCTCAGCGTTTGCGCGGGCGACAGCTTGATCGCCTCCGCCAACTCGAGATTGGAGATGCGCCCTTGCGACTGAAGAATCTCCAGCAAACGCACGTCGATTCGGTCGATGTCGATTGTGTGCACTCTTATTTCCTCGTTCGGCAGTGAAATGAAATATTAATGCACAAATCAGGGTTTGTCTGCGTCCGCTAGGAAATCCTATTGCATCGATAAAAAATTAAACTGATTCCAGATGTTGCTGCGACACGAGCGCGTGTGCTGGGAAGGTGGTCAGATGGGCAGGTGGCTCGAGGGGCCTTCCCCTGCGTGACGAATGGGAAATTTTCTTTCATTGTTCCAACATGCCTCCGCATCAGTCAGTGCCCGTCGATCGCCACCAATCATTCATCCTCCGCTGAACCTGAGAAATCATGGCCGACCTGTTTGACAATCCAATGCAACTGATGGGCTTCGAATTCGTTGAATTCGCCTCGCCCGCACCCGATGTCCTCGAACCGCTGTTCGAGCAGATGGGCTTCACACTGGTGGCTCGCCACCGTTCGAAAGACGTGCTGCTTTACCGCCAGGGCGAAATCAACTTCATCGTGAATCGTGAGCGCAATAGTCAGGCCGCTTACTTTGCCGCCGAACATGGCCCGAGTGCTTGCGGCATGGCATTTCGCGTGAAAGATTCGCACAAGGCCTACGCCCGCGCGCTGTCGCTGGGCGCTCAGCCGATCGAAATCGCAACCGGTCCGATGGAGTTGCGATTGCCGGCAATCAAAGGCATTGGCGGCGCGCCGCTTTATCTGATCGACCGCTTCGAAGACGGCAAGTCGATCTACGACATCGATTTCGAGTTCATCGAAGGTGTCGAGCGCCGGCCGGCCGGTCATGGCTTGCGCCTCGTCGATCATCTGACGCACAACGTTTATCGCGGCCGCATGACGTATTGGGCCAACTTCTACGAGACGCTGTTCAACTTCCGGGAGTTGCGCTACTTCGACATCGAGGGCGAATACACGGGGCTCACGTCGAAGGCGATGACGGCGCCGGACGGCAAGATCCGCATTCCATTGAACGAGGAGTCCGGCAAGGGGAGCGGCCAGATCGAAGAATTTCTGATGGCCTTCAACGGCGAGGGCATTCAACACATCGCCTTCCTGACCGACGATCTGATCGCGGTGATCGACAACCTGCAGATGGCTGGCGTGCCGCTGATGACCGGGCCGAACAGCTACTACTACGATGCGCTCGAAACCCGCCTGCCAGGCCACGGTCAACCGGTTGGCGAATTGCAGTCGCGCGGCATTCTTCTCGATGGAACGACTGCGGATGGATCGCCGCGCCTGTTGCTACAGATTTTTTCCAAACCGCTGCTTGGCCCCGTTTTTTTCGAATTCATCCAGCGCAAGGGCGATGAAGGTTTCGGGGAAGGCAATTTCAAGGCGCTGTTCGAGTCGCTCGAACGCGATCAGATCGAGCGGGGCACGCTGAAAGTTTGACGCGCATGCAACCCGTTCATCGCCGCTTCAACCATACCTATCCCAGCAAGACACGGCACCGGCGTCACAAGCGTCGGCTGTGAGGCCTCGGCATACTTCGCCTGCTCTGACCCGAGCAGGCGAAAAAAGCGAAGCGTGGCGTCCAGAACCAACCGCAGGACACAGGAGACAACATCGTGGCACACCAGCAACAGGGCACGCTAAAGCGCGGCCTGAAGAATCGTCACATTCAGTTGATCGCGCTAGGAGGCGCAATCGGCACGGGCCTGTTTCTCGGCATCGCGCAGACCATCAAGACGGCAGGGCCGTCCGTGTTGCTTGGGTACGCGATCGCGGGCATCGTCGCTTTCTTCATCATGCGGCAACTCGGCGAAATGGTCGTCGACGAACCCGTCGCAGGTTCTTTCAGTTACTTCGCAGGAAAATACTGCGGGCAATTCTCTGGCTTTGTTTCCGGGTGGAATTACTGGGTGCTGTACGTGCTCGTGTCCATGGCGGAACTGTCGGCCGTTGGCATATACATGCAGTACTGGTGGCCAGGACTGCCAACGTGGGTCTCCGCACTCGTGTGCTTCGGCGTGATCAACGCGATCAACCTCACGAGCGTGAAGTCATACGGCGAACTCGAATTCTGGTTCTCGATCGTCAAGGTCGCGGCGATCGTTGGCATGATCGGCTTCGGCGGCTATCTCCTGATTTCGGGCCATGCGGGTCCTGAGGCGGGGGTGACCAATCTGTGGCGCCACGGCGGCTTCTTCCCGAACGGCGTGTCGGGTCTCGTGATGGCGATGGCCGTCATCATGTTCTCGTTCGGTGGACTGGAACTCGTCGGCATTACGGCCGCCGAGGCCGAAGATCCTTCGCACACGATCCCGCGCGCGACCAACCAGGTGATCTACCGGATCCTGATTTTCTACGTCGGCGCACTCGGCGTGCTGCTGTCGCTGTATCCGTGGGAAAAAGTCGTCGCGGGCGGTAGTCCGTTCGTGCTGATCTTTCACGCGATGAATAGCAACTTCGTCGCCAACGTCCTCAATGCGGTGGTGCTCACCGCCGCGCTGTCGGTGTACAACAGCGGTGTCTATTGCAACAGCCGCATGCTTTACGGCCTCGCAGGCCAGGGCAATGCGCCGCGCGCTCTGCTGAAGGTCAACGCGCGCGGGATTCCGCTCGTCGCGCTGGGTGTGTCCGCCGTGGCGACGGCCGCCTGCGTGGTAATCAACTATCTGATGCCGGGCAAGGCATTCGAGCTGCTGATGGGGCTCGTCGTCTCGGCGCTGATCATCAACTGGGCAATGATCAGCATCATTCATTTGCGTTTCCGCGCTGCGAAAGCGCGCGCCGGTGAGACGACCCTATTCCGCAGCCTCGGTTATCCGCTTACCAACTATCTTTGCCTGATCTTCCTTGCCGGCATTCTGGTCGTGATGTGGCTGATACCGGATCTGCGCATGTCGGTCTACCTGATCCCCGTTTGGCTCGTTGCGCTGGGCGTCGGCTATCGCGTGCGCAACAGGCGGGCGGGCGCCTCGGTTGCCGTTGGCGTGCCGACGCGCTAGGCACCGCGCTTTTGCGATCTTTTGGCCTGATTCAAGGAACTAGCATGTTTGAACACATCGATGCCTATGCGGGCGACCCGATCCTCACTTTGAACGAAAACTTCGCGAAGGATTCGCGCGAGCACAAGGTCAATCTGAGCATCGGCATTTACTACGACGATCAAGGCCGCTTGCCGGTGATGCAAGCGGTACGCGAGGCCGAAGGACAACTGCTCGCCGAACTCGGTCCCAAGCCGTACCTGCCGATGGCGGGCTTCGCCCACTACCGCGATGCCGTGCAATCGCTGGTGTTCGGCGACGACTCGGCGGCGCGTACCGAGGGGCGCATCGCGACCGTGCAGACCTTGGGCGGCTCGGGCGCGCTGAAGGTCGGTGCGGATTTCATCAAGCGCTACTTTGCGGGCTCGCGGGTATGGGTCAGCGATCCGACGTGGGAAAACCACCGCTTCATCTTCGAGCGCGCGGGATTCGAAGTCAATGCGTACCCGTACTACGACGAGTCGAGCGGCGGTCTGAAGTTCGAAGAGATGCTATCGGCCATCGACGCTCTGCCGGCGCGCAGCGTCGTCCTGCTGCACGCGTGCTGTCACAACCCGACGGGTGTCGATCTGAACGACGCGCAATGGGTGCAACTGATCGAGGTCATTGGAAAGCGGAACCTGCTGCCCTTTATCGACATGGCGTACCAAGGCTTCGGCGCTGGTATCGACGCCGACGCATTCGCGATTCGTGAACTGGTGCGCCAGAACGTGCCGGCGTTGGTGGCCAATTCGTTCTCGAAGAACTTCTCGCTGTATGGCGAGCGGTGCGGCGGACTGTCGGTGATTTGTGAGTCACCGGACATTGCCGCGCGCGTATTGGGTCAATTGACGAGCGCTGTGCGCGCGAACTACAGCAATCCGCCGACGCATGGCGCGAAGATCGTAGCGCGCGTGCTGACCACACCGGCGCTGCGGCAATCGTGGCAACAGGAGCTTGCCTCGATGTGCCGGCGCATCATGCGCATGCGCGCGGAGATCCATGAACGCCTGCGCGGCAAGGTGCCGGACACGATGCTCGCGCGCTACCTCGAGCAGCGCGGCATGTTCACGTACACGGGGCTGTCGGCGGAGCAGGTCGACACGCTGCGCGAACGGCACGGCGTCTACCTGATTCGGTCCGGGCGCATGTGCGTCGCCGCGCTCAATGACAACAACGTTGCGACGGCGGCGCAGGCCATCGCCAAGGTCATCTCGCGCGCAGGCGATTGACAGCACCGCAGGCTGAGCGCGCCAGCCTGCTACGCGATGTCGTCAAATGCGCCGTCCGTCCATGTCAGTTTCGTCGCGCGCTCGCGTTGCCGCTGTGCTTGAGCGTCGGATCGATCAACGAAGCCTTGACGTCCACCGAAGACGCTTGCCCGAGCTTCGCGTAGCCGCCCTTGAGCCATTCGTCGGCGACTTCACGGCCATGCTCGAACAGCGTGCTGAGCAATGACCAGGACGTGCTGCTCTTCGACACGAATCCGAACTTCGCCAGAAATTCGTCGTCGCGAATCAGGTGAAACCTGACGGGCTTGTAGCGGCTCTTGCTCGCCGCTTCCTCGCCGACCGAATCGAGCACGTGGTTGACCGCTTCGATCGCGTTGATCTCCAGCACCACGGACGCGTTGAAACCGATTTCATTGAGCCGTTCGAGAATGCCGCGCGCATCTTTGGGCGGCATATCGTGGCGCACGAACGGATTCGCGAGCACGAGAATCAGGTCGTGGGCGTGCTCGATCAACGGCGCCAAAGGCGGGTTGCCCAGATAACCACCATCCCAGTACGGTATGCCGTCCACGCTGACGGTGCGAAACTCGTTCGGCAGGCATGCGGAAGCGCGCAATACGTCAATCGAAATAGCGGGGCGGGTGAAGATTGCGCGTTGGTTGGTTCGTACGTCGGTTGCGCAAATGAATAGTTGCGGGCCGTCGCGCGTCGTATTGAGCGCGGCGAGATCGTGCTCGGGGAGCGCGGAACGGATCACCGGCCCGAGCGGATCGCGGTAGAACGGATTGCCATAAGGCGAAGCGACGAGTCCGACGGCCTCCAGCATGATGGCGGCGGGATTCCAGTCGATATTCCAGCCGCCGAATGGGCCAGGTTCGGAAAAGCCGAGGAGCGCGTTGCCCGCCAGCGCGCCGGCGCGCGATACCGCTTCCCAAAACGCGCGCAGCATGTCGCGTGCTTTCGTTGCCCCGCTGGTCGCGAGACCCGCCGCGCACAGCGTCGCATTGATGCCGCCCGCGCTCGCGCCGCTGATTGCCGCGATATCGAGTGGCATTGCCTGCGACGAAGCCTCCAGCAGACGGTCGAGCACACCCCACGTGAACGCGCCGTGCGAACCGCCGCCTTGCAGGGCAAGCGCGACCTTGGGGCCCTTGTGCCGCGTCGAGTTCCGAGGTTCCTCCATCGTCACGGCTCCTTCGCGTCTTGATCGCGTTCCGGCAATCTTACCCGTAAGTGTCACGCGTTTGGTCTAGCCTCGCCAGACGCGGCTGCGGGTTTGTCTCGGTTAAACCGCCGCCCGGCAGCAGGTACAGTGTGAGGCGATTTGCGGCGGGCCGGGGCCCAAACCTCGGCCGATCGATACTATTAATAGTCGCAAGCGACATATCCGATAAAAAACGGGCCATGAGAGAGAAGTTGAATGACATAAGCCAGCGTGCCAGGGCGGCATCGCGGGCTCACCGCGCTTGTCCGGGGGCGCCTCGATGAAACGGGATTTCGACCAGGATTGCCGAGGCGCGATCACGCTAAATGGGCTGGCGCGCAGGCTGGGGCGTACCCGTGAGCAGCTGATGCAGCGCTGGATCGCCGAGACTTCGGAGCAGGGCGCGCACCCCGGTGCGGACAGCGGGCAGGGACTGACTGCCTGTTTCGCCTACATGCTGGCCGAGGTATGCGCTTCCTTGCTGGTCGCCGACAGCGACGCGTCTTTAACCGATCACGTAGGTATCGCGCAGCCCGGCAGGTTCTGGCCGGACGACTGGCGGGTCACGGATCTGTTTCGCAACATGGATCTGATGCAGCGCTTTCTGAAGCACGAGATCCGCGCGTATTTCGGTCCCGTTGCCGCTTCCGTCGACGTTCACATGCGGGCGCACGACGTTGTCGAGCGCACCTTTCGCGCGATGATCGAAAACGCGATCGAGGCGTACATGCAACGTCAGGCGGGCGAGGTGGCGGCGGCACAGGACAGCCTGCGCACGGCGCTGACCGCGCTGAAGCTCACGGAGGAGCGGCTGCGTGTCGCGACGAGCGCGGCCGGCATCGGCATCTTCGAGTGGTGTGGCGCGTCGCGACAAGGCGTGTGGGAAAACCGCCGGATGTACGAAATCACCGGGCAGCCCGAGGACAGGGGCCCGTTGACGGAAACCGAGTTCATGACGTCGGTCGTTCATCCGGACGATGTCGAACTGCTGCGAAGCCATTTCCAGGCCCGGCGGGTCTCCGGCGAACCGGTGCATGTCGCGTTCCGGCTGCACCGCATAAGCGATCGTGCGCTGAGGACCGTCGAAATGTTCGGGTATCTGCGACCGCCGATTCATCAGGACGATTACACGTTCATCGGCAGCTTGTGCGACGTGACGGAGCGGGCCGACGCGGAGGCGAAACTGCGCGACGCCGATCGCCGCAAGGACATCTTTCTGGCCACGCTCGCGCACGAGCTGCGCAATCCGTTGGCGCCCGTGCGCAACGCCGCGCATCTGCTGGGTCACAGCGCGGGAGCCGATCCCGCCAAACGCGAGTGGCTGCGCAATGTGATCGAACGCCAGACCGGTCACCTGTCGCATCTGATCGACGACCTGCTCGATGTATCGAGAATCACCACCGGCAAGATCGAGTTGAAGCGCGAGGTCTTCGATATCAGGCTGGCACTCGACCACGCTCTCGAGATCACGATGCCGGCTGCGTCGCAGCGGCATCACGACATCGTGCGTCTGCCGCTGGAGCACCCGGTGTACGTGCACGGCGACCCGGCGCGGATCACCCAGACATTTTCGAATCTGCTCGATAACGCGATCAAATACACCGACGAGGGTGGGCGGATTGTCGTATGCGCAACGCTCGTCGGGCAGGAAGTCTCCGTGACGGTGTCGGACACGGGCACAGGTATTTCGGACGACGCACTGCCTCACGTGTTCGATCTGTTCGTACAGGGTTCCTGCCACGGCGAGCCGTCGAGGGGCGGTCTTGGGATCGGGCTGTCGGTGTGCAAGACGCTGACCGAGATGCACGGCGGGACCATTGCCGCGAGGAGCGCAGGCAAGAACAGAGGCAGTGAATTCGAAATACGTCTACCCGTTTGCCAGGGCCGCGGTCAGGACGCGAAGGACGGTGCCGAAGCCGGTCTGCCAGCGTCCGACCGTCTGCGGGTTCTGATCGTCGACGATAACAGCGATGCCGCTGTGTCGCTCGCCATGATTCTCGACGCGCACGATGTGCGCACCGCGCACAGCGGTGAAGAGGCGCTTCAGATAGCCGCTGCGTTCGAGCCGCAGATCGTGTTCCTCGATCTTGGGCTGCCGGGAATCAGCGGCTATGAGGTTGCTCGTCGGCTGAGGGAACATCAGGCGGCCGGCAAGCGCGTTGAAATCGTCGCCGTGTCGGGATACGGACACCCTGAGGACGTGGCTCACTCAGCGGAGGCGGGGTGTGATACGCATCTCGTCAAACCCGTCGATATCGAGGAACTGCTCGCGATCATCAGGCGGATGACCGGCGAAAAACGTAAACGCGAGCCGTGACCCGCCGTCAGTACCCCATTTCCAATCTGCGACAATAGCCCCGATTCTCGTCCAGGCCGATCGTGAAATGGAACTCAGACAACTACGCTATTTCCTCAGCGTCGTCGAACACGGCAGCATGGGGAAGGCCGCGCTCGAACTCGGCGTCGTCACTTCCGCGCTGAGTCAGCAGATCAGCCGCCTCGAAGGCGAACTGTCGACGCGCCTTTTGCAGCGCACCTCCAGCGGCGTCGTGCCGACCGATGCCGGTCTCGCGTTCTGGCGTCAGGCGCAACTCGCGCTGCGTCATATCGACGACGCGGCGCTCGCCGCGCGCGCTGCCCGGCTCTCGGGCCACGTCAGCGTCGGCATGGCGCCCAGCACCGCCAGCGTGCTCGGGGTCCCCTTCATGCAGGCCATGCGCGCGCGCTATCCCGACGTGCGGCTGCGCATCGTCGAAAGCCTGTCCGGCTATCTCGCGTCGATGCTGAGCGCACGCCAGATCGATCTTGCCGTGCTGTTTCGCCCGGAGCCCGCGCAGCGCTGGAGCGTCGTGTCGCTGCTCGACGAGCGGCTGTTCGTGATCGGCCGGCACGAGCTCGAAGGCATGCCGTCGGGCGCGAGCGTGCGTCTCGGGCAACTCGGCAAGCTTCCCCTCGTTCTTCCGAGCGGCGCGCACGGCCTGCGCTCGCTGCTGTCCGCCGCGTTCAAGCGGGCCAAATATGAACCGAACATCGCGGCTGAAGTAGACGGCCTCGCTCTGCTGATGGACGTCGTGCGCACGGGCATCGCCGCGACCATCCAGCCCGGCGCCGCACTCGCGCGGCCGGAGAACGCGGTGCTGGCTAGCGTGCCCGTGTCCGAAAGCTTCGCCGTGCGGCCCAATATGATCGCGAGCATCTCCGACGACGAGCTTTCACCTGCGGGGCTCGCCGCGCGCGTGGTGCTCGCGGACGTCGCGCGCGAACTGGTGCGTGAAGGCCGCTGGCCCGGCGCGCGCTTGCGTCAGTCGGAGGGCTTCACAAAAACTGAAGGCCTGTTGACGGCCCGCTGATGGCGGAGGACGAGCGCGACCTTTAGAGTGCGTCCGAAAGGAGGCCCACAAGATGGTCGACGTACTCGTAATCGGAGGAGGCAATGCGGCGCTCTGCGCGGCATTGATGGCGCGCGAAGCTGGCGCGTCGGTTCTGCTCCTCGAATCGGCGCCGCGCGAATGGCGCGGCGGCAATTCCCAACACACCCGCAATTTGCGCTGCATGCACGACGCGCCGCAGGACGTGCTCGTCGATGCCTATCCGGAAGAAGAATTCTGGCAAGACCTGCTGAAGGTCACCGGCGGCATCACGAATGAGCATCTCGCGCGCCTGACGATTCGCGCGTCGTCGTCGTGCCGGCCCTGGATGCAAAAGCACGGCGTGCACTTTCAGCCGCCGCTGTCGGGCGCGCTGCATGTGGCGCGCACCAACGCGTTTTTCATGGGTGGCGGCAAGGCGCTCGTGAATGCCTATTACCGCAGTGCCGAGGCGCTGGGCGTCGAGATTCGCTATGACACGCCGGTCGATTCGCTGGAACTGGACGGCGGCCGTTTCGTCGCGGCCAGGAGTGGCAGCCGGCGCTTCGAGGCGCGCGCCTGCGTGCTGGCGGCGGGCGGCTTCGAATCGAACCGCGAATGGCTGCGCGAGGCCTGGGGGCAAAACGAGCGCGGCGAATGGCCCGCCGACAACTTCCTGATCCGCGGCACGCGTTTCAACAAGGGCGTGCTGATCCGCCACATGCGGGATGCCGGCGCGGACATGATCGGCGATCCGTCGCAGTCGCACTGCGTGGCCATCGATGCGCGCGCGCCGCTCTATGACGGCGGCATCTGCACGCGCATCGACTGCGTGTCGCTGGGCGTGGTCGTCAATCGCGAGGCCGAGCGCTTCTACGACGAAGGCGAGGACTTCTGGCCGAAACGCTATGCGATCTGGGGACGCCTCGTTGCGCATCAACCGGGACAGATCGGCTACTCGATCATCGATTCGAAGGCGATTGGCCGCTTCATGCCGCCGGTGTTTCCGGGCGTGAAGGCCGACACGCTGCCCGAACTCGCGCGCCAACTGAAGCTGCCTGAAGCACGCTTCGTGGAGACGCTGTCGCGCTACAACGAGTCATGCCGGGTCGGCACCTTCGATCACACCTCGCTCGACGACTGCCACACGGAAGGCGTCATACCGCCCAAGACGCACTGGGCCCGCCCCATCGACACGCCGCCGTTCTACGGCTACGCATTGCGTCCCGGCATCACGTTCACGTATCTCGGGCTGAAGACCAACGACCGCGCCCAGGTGCACTTCGGCGGCGAGGCGAGCGAGAACCTGTTCGTCGCGGGCGAGATGATGGCGGGCAACGTGCTCGGCAAGGGCTATACAGCGGGTGTCGGCATGTCGATCGGCACGGCGTTCGGGCGCATTGCCGGCACTCAGGCCGCGCGCGCCGCACTGCAGACTACGGAGGTTTCCTGTGCAGCAAACTGACACGCTCGCGTCCGAACGCACGCGCGCCGCGGCGTTCGAATCGAAGCACGACATGCAACGCACGCGCGGCGGCTCGCGCGTGATTCCGATCGTGCCGCTGACCGCAAGCGAAGGCGAAGTGGCGCGCCAGATGCAGATCTGCAACGCGTGCCGCTATTGCGAAGGCTTCTGCGCGGTGTTCCCGGCGATGACGCGGCGCCTCGAATTCGGCAAGGCCGACGTCAACTATCTGGCCAATCTGTGCCATAACTGCGGCGCCTGCTACCACGCATGCCAGTACGCGCCGCCGCACGAATTCGCGGTCAACGTGCCGAAGGCGATGGCGCAAGTGCGCCTCGAAACCTACACCGAATACGCGTGGCCCAAGGCGCTAGGCAAGCTGTACAAGCGCAATGGCGTGACGCTGTCGGTCGCGCTGGCGGCGGGGCTCGCGCTGTTTCTGCTGCTCGGCACCGCAATGCATGGCGGATTGAGCGGCAACGTCGCGCCCGCGAACTTCTACGCGATCTTCCCGCACAACCTGCTGGCGGCGATGTTCGGCGCGGTCTTCCTGTTCGCGATCGTGGCGCTCGGCATCGGCGTGACGCGCTTCTGGGGCGACGTGTCGCCGGGAACCGCGAACGCGAGCACGCCGGCCGTGACGGAAGCGGCGAAAAACGCGCTGACGCTCAAGTATCTCGACGGCGGGCATGGCGATGGCTGCAACGAATCGAACGATGCCTTCACGCTCGCGCGGCGGAAATTTCACCACTTCACGTTCTACGGGTTCATGCTGTGTTTCTCGGCAACGGTGGTGGCGACGCTCTATCACTACCTGCTCGGCGAGGAAGCGCCGTATCCTGTCTTCAGCTTACCGGTATTGCTCGGCACGGCGGGCGGGATCGGCCTGATCGTCGGGCCCTTGGGGCTCCTGTGGCTCAACCTGAAGCGCCATCCTGAGCAGGGCGATGCGCGCCAGCGTCCGATGGACCGTGCCTTCATCGCGCTGCTGTTGCTCACCAGCGCGTCGGGCCTCGGGCTGCTGGCATTGCGCGAAACGGCGGCGATGCCGTGGCTGCTGGCGGTGCATCTTGGCATCGTGATCGCCTTGTTCGCGACGCTTCCGTACGGCAAGTTCGCGCACGGCATTTTCCGCTCGGCGGCGCTGCTCAAATCATCTATCGAAAAGCGCCAGCCCAATACCTTGGGTCTCGGCTCGGACTAGGCGCATCACGCGCCGCATATTGGTATAACAACAGGGGACATATTCATGAACGCTACCGAACCACTAGCCGGCACGCCGGTCGGGGCGCGCTCGTCCAAAGCCGCGGCCGTACTGCGCGTGACGAGCGGCAACTTCCTCGAGCAGTTCGACTTCTTTTTGTTCGGCTTCTACGCCACGTCGATCTCGAAGATTTTCTTTCCGGCGTCGAGCGAGTTCGCGTCGCTGATGCTGACCTTCGCCGTGTTCGGCGCGGGCTTTCTGATGCGTCCGTTGGGCGCGATCTTTCTCGGCGCCTATATCGACAAGGTGGGGCGGCGTACCGGCCTGATCGTTACGCTGTCGATCATGGCGAGCGGCACGATCCTGATCGCGTGCGTGCCCGGTTACGCGACCATCGGCCTGCTCGCGCCCGCGCTCGTTCTGCTCGGGCGGCTGTTGCAGGGCTTCTCGGCGGGCGCGGAGCTGGGCGGCGTGTCGGTGTATCTCGCGGAAATGGCCACGCCCGGCGCAAGGGGCTTCTACACGAGCTGGCAGTCGGCCAGCCAGCAGGTCGCGATCGTGATGGCGGCGGCGCTCGGCTACGGATTGAATCACTGGATGAGCGCGCAGCAGATCGGCGCGTGGGGCTGGCGCATTCCGTTCTTCATCGGCTGCGCGATCGTGCCGTTCCTGTTCATGCTGCGCCGCTCGCTGCAGGAAACCGCCGCGTTCGAGGCGCGCCGGCATCATCCGCAGACGCGCGAAATCTTCGCGATGCTGCTCAGCAACTGGCGCACGGTGATCGCGGGCATGCTGCTCACCGCGATGACGACGACCACGTTCTATCTGATCACCGTCTACACGCCAACCTTCGGCAAATCCGTTCTCAAACTGTCGACATCGGATAGCCTGATGGTGACGTTGCTGGTGGGCGTGTCGAACTTCGTCTGGCTGCCGATCGGCGGCGCGCTGTCGGACCGGATCGGCCGCAAGCCGATTCTGCTGACCATTGCCCTGCTGGCGATCTTCACCGCGTATCCGGCGCTGTCGTGGCTCGCCGCGGCGCCGAGCTTCGGCCGCATGCTGAGCGTGCTGCTGTGGTTCTCGTTCTTCTTCGGCATGTATAACGGCGCGATGGTCGCAGCGCTCACCGAGGTCATGCCGGCGGAGGTGCGCGTCGCGGGTTTTTCGCTGGCGTTCAGTCTCGCGACGGCGCTGTTCGGCGGCTTCACGCCGGCCGTGTCGACCTTCCTGATCGAAACCACACACGACAAGGCCGCGCCCGGCTACTGGCTCAGTTTTGCCGCGCTATGCGGGCTTGGCGCGACGCTTGGGCTCTATCGGCGGCGAGCGGAGCGGGCGGCTTCTTCGTCGGCGTGAGGCTTTTAGCGCGTTGCCGTTGACGTGCTGAGCTGTATGGAGAGGGCGCCGCCACGGTTGGCGGCGCCCTCTCGCTCATTCCCGATACGACGGATCGATCCGATCCAGCTTGCGCAGCAGCGCCGGCCATTCCATCACACCGTACGGGCGACGCGTCTGCGGTTGATAGTTCATGTAGGTCTCTTCGAGCACGTCTTTGGGCACACCGGATTCAACTCCGTGCTGCCTGATTGCGGACGCTTATCTATCGCGTTACGGGTTGAAGGCCATTCGGCTGACGGACGAATGGGCACGGCTCCAGTTCTTCCTCTGCATGTCGGCATGCGACCATCGCGCGATGCGGCCGACCCTCGGTGCTTTCCTTGAGCATCTACTTAGCCGGTATCGACGCCGGGTCGTTCATCGTAACAAAGCGATTTCGTCTGCTTTATCGCTTCATTCCATCTGCGCTGCGTCTGTCCAGGGACGTCACGGTGCCTTCGTCAGCGAGACCGGAAGGAATGTCTTCATCTTTGTGTGAGGTGACGTACAAATGGCTATATTGGCGCGCGCGTATGCTTGTAAAAAAAGTGACATATAGCACCATCAGACCGAAAGCGTCCTCGAATATAGCTGCGCGACAGCTTCCTTGAGAAACGGAAATTTCGGTGAACAGAACAATTCGAGAATACCTTGCGTGGAGGGTTCAAAATCAACCTTCCGAGGTTTCGATGACTGTGAGCGACCGGATGAACACTGGCATCTCGCTTATGCGTCTGTGGGGTGTGTGGCTTATTGCGACCGTGGTTGCGTCGGTGCCATTCCTCGTCACGCTATATCCGCCTCTTGGGCAACACTTTTACAATATCGTCAGGGTCGATATCCTTTCTCATCCGGCTTCGTATGCGAGAAACTTTGTCGTTCATTGGGATGCCGTGCCTGACCTTGCGATGGACCTGGCCCTCCCGTGGTTCACGAAGCTCATACCGGTAGAATGGGCCGCCTGGCTATTTACCCTCGCTGAACTCGGGCTATTGACGTCGGGCTGCCTGGTGTTGAGCCGTGTTGCCAATGGCCGCTGGTCATGGTTGCCGCTTGTCAGCTTCCTGCTACTCTATAACTGGATACTCATCCGCGGCTACGATAACTTTCTGTTCGGTCTTGGCATTTCCTTTTGGGCGATCGCCGCGCATGTGGCGTTGCGCAGAGCCACCCTCGCGCGGATCGTGGTCTCGTGCTGCAGTGCCCTTGTTATTTATTTTTGCCATCTGTTTCCACTCGCCGTTTTCGCTCTGGTCGTAGGCACGTGGGAACTTGGCTGTCTTCTTCGCGAGGGGAAGATCTCGAGTCAATCAATTGCTCGCCACGCGGCCGCGAGCGTCGTTCCGTTGCTGCTTCCTCTTGCACTGTTGGTCCGCAGCACCACCGGTGGCCTTCACGGGTCAACTCACTTCGGCCTTATCCACGTACTTTCGAAGCTCGCTTTCTGCATCGATGTCTTCTCGGTGGGCAATCGTGCGGGCGATGTGGCGATCGTGGCGGGTTTGAGCCTGTTCGTGGCCATTGGTCTCGTTCTGAAATGGTGGACGTGCGAGCCAGAGTTCCGGATAACCGTGTTTTCACTTCCACTGGTAGTCCTACTCGCACCGTTTGACGCATTTGCTTCCTACGGTGTGATCGAGCGATGTGCGATCAGCTTCGCGTTTTTGCTGACTGCGTTGGTCGGCATACGGCCCTCGGTGGCGCCACGTTTTCAACGTATCGGCGCAGTCGCGCTCACGCTTGTCTTTGTTTTCCGGATCGTGACTGTGACTGAAGACTGGCGTGGCGACAGGCCTGTCATTCAGGCTTACCGCGATACGTTCGCGTCGCTGAAGGCCGGTTCCGTGTTGTTCCAGTACAAGCAGGACACCGCCGACCGGTCTCCATGGAAAGACCCCCACCGCTGGAATCCATATCTGGACAAGGTGGTGGCGCTCGCAACGGTGAATGGCGTTCTGGTGCCGGATTTGTATCTCAAACCGGGGCAGCAACCCGTGCTTTACCGGAGCGAGAACGTAGCATTGAGGGAGTTCCAGGACGACAGCTCCACCCGGAAACCGAATGTCTTGGCAGATGGCGAGATGTTGCGCGCCTGGTCGACTGAACTGCTGGATCGTTTCCCGGACCTTCAAAGCCGGTTCACGACGGTCTATCTTGCGGTGCTCGACCCGTACCGGCGTCTACCCGAGACGCTTGATGGTTGGCAACTGGTTGCGACTTTGCCGGAACATCGGCTCTATGAATTGCGCCCCCGCTGAGCTCGTTGTTCCTTGATCTCTTCAGGTAGTAGGCCATCCCCATAAGTTTGCGATGAAATTGTGCAGTAGAAGTTGTCGGTGAAAGTAAGCGTCGTGAAATGTGGCACATCCAATGGACCATGCTGATTTCCGATGGGACCAGCTCGATATTCCAACAAGACAATGAACAGCATCGATTCATCTATCGAAACATATCTATCCAACATCCACTTCGGGAATCTCACGACCCAAACCATAGAGGTCATTGCAGACCTCTACACGTTCAAAGGGCTCGTACTCATACCGTTGCTGTGGTGGATGTGGTTTCAGCGTGGCGATCGCCGCGAATGGCGGCGGGAAATGGTGCTCGCAACGCTTCTCAGCGGCCTCCTGGCGCTCTTCGTCGGAAGGCTGCTGACTCACTGGTTACCGTTCCGAGTGCGTCCCGTCTTTAGCAGCGAGTTGCATCTGCGCTTCGCGGGTCGCGTCATCGACGACGCACAGCTGTCGACATGGAGTTCCTTCCCAAGCGATCACGCAATGCTATGGATGGCGATCGCGACTGGCATCTTCCTCGTGTGGCGGGCCGTCGGTGTGCTGGTGCTTATCTATGCGGTGCTGGTCATTTGCGTGCCGCGCGCCTATCTCGGCTTTCACTATCCGTCGGACTTGCTGGTGGGCGCGCTCATCGGCGCCGGAATCACCTATCTAATGACGCGAGATGCGATTCGCGTGCGCTACGCTACTCCGGCGCTGCGTTGGATGGAGCGTTACCCGGGACCGTCAGCATCGCTGGCGTTCATGCTGTGCCTCGAACTCGCCACGCAGTTCGACGAACTGCGCAAGCTGGCCGGCAGTGTGATCAGACACCTATGAATTACCCATCCTGATTCAATCGGCAATGCGTTTGAAACTGGCAGAGTAATCGTCGGCGTAGTAGCAGGCGTCGTGCAGTGTGGCGAGCAGCATCGAGTTGAAAGCGGTTACGACGCTGCGCAGTCACCGCCCGCAAGCGTTGCCGATCGCCACGTCCAGCCCAGAACAGCCGGATATCAGAACGCGGTGCGAAGGCCAACTCGTGCAATGGCTTGCGACGTCGTGCTAGACGATCCGTTGGGACCCATGATGCCGTTGATGGCAGCCTGCGAACCTGCGCTCGCCTTCTGATAAACGCCCTCCGCATAAACCATGCTCCGCTTGGAGAGCGAATAGTTCAGCGTTGCACCAAACTGATGCGCGTGGTTGTTGTTGAGTTCCTCGTTACCTTTCAGGTACATATAGTTCCCGCCGAACGACCACGCGGGAGTGATCTGCCAACTGGCGCCGACTTGTGCGGCAAAGGCCGCGGCGCCGTTGAACGAGTTGCGCACGGTCGTGAAGTTCGCGACCGTGTAGACGGGTCCGATTACATAGTGAGCGCCGAAACCCCAGTTCGTGATTGGAATCTGCGGCGAGCCGTTGCTGGAGCCCGGATATTTCGCTTTCGTGTAGGCGGCCCCGACTCCGAACGGACCGGCACCGTAATTCAACCCGAAGCTCATGGTTGAATTCGACCCGAACGAACCAGCCACTCCGCCGAGCGAATACATTGCCCCAGCGGACAAGCCCGCAAACACCGGCGATTGATACTTGATCGAATTGGCCGCCGGGATGCCGCTCATGCGGCTCCAGTCGAACCAGCCGGTCGGGTTTTGCGGAATGTTCAGTTTCTGGAACGGGCCGGCCGCGAAGTTGTACAAGCCGCCAGTGAACACGGCAGGAGCATTGCCCGCCTCGGTCAGCGACGTCGTCATGAAATCGAAGACATTGCCGAAAGTCAGCTTGCCGAAGCTGGCACTATCCAGACCGACGTAAGCATTCCGCCCGAAGATGCCCGGCTGCACCGTCGCGCCCGTACCGAGCTGAAACTGGTTCTCCAACTTGAAAATGACCTTGTTTCCACCGCCGATATCTTCGGCGCCCTGCAAGCCGAACAGGTTCGGCGTATAGATGCCGTCGTCAAACTTCGTGACCGAATGCCCACCCTGGTTCGTCACATAGGAGACGCCCCCGTCAATCAGGCCGTACAGCGTGACGTTGCTCTGGGCGAACGCGTATCCGACAGGCAGGAATCCAAAAAGAATTGCAATGGAATGTTTTTTCATTCCAGTCTCCAGATAATTTATTTGATCGATCTTTTGTGCAGCTTCAATGAGGCTGCTAGTCCGCGCGCTTCAAGCCTGGCGTGCCTGCATCAAGTCGAGTGCGACATCGACGATCATGTCTTCCTGGCCGCCGACCATGCGGCGCCGGCCCAGCTCGACCAGAATGTCGACGGTCTTCAGACCGTACTTCTTCGCGGCCACTTCCGAATGACGCAGGAAGCTCGAATACACGCCCGCGTAGCCGAGCGCGAGCGTTTCGCGGTCCACGCGCACCGGCCGGTCCTGCAGCGGACGCACGATGTCGTCGGCGGCGTCCATCAGCGTGTAGAGGTCGGTGCCGTGATTCCAGCCCATGCGCTCCGCTG
>NZ_JBFPKO010000029.1:0-79318 GCF_040948765.1 Paraburkholderia sp. BR10923
GCAGGCTGCGCTGCGTGGCCACGCTCTGATCCAGATAGGCCTTGCCCTGCTCACTGAGGTTGAACACGCCCATGCGGTTGCGCATGTCGTTATAGCGCCCCTCGGCGCGCTCCAGGTCGCTCTTGAGTTGCGGCAGCTGTGCGCTCAGGAACTCGAGCGACCTCTCGGCTTCCGCCGCCTTGCGCTTCAGATTCTGGTCGACATACGCATTGCCGATTTCGGCAAGCGTGCTGGCCGTCAGCATCCGCTCGGAGCCCGTCAGCGACGCGCCGATGATGCCGCTGTCCTTGCCCTTCTGCGACACGGTCAGCCTGTTCTGCAGGTTCTCCACCGTCTTTTCGCGCGACTGCCTCTCCAGAATGAACTGCGTGCCCGGCCTCGCGTTCAGCGCATCGACCCGCAGCGTGATCGCCCCTTCAGGCAGTGTCGTGTCGAGCGTTGCGCCCACACGGCCCTCGACCGGCTCGCTCAGATCCGACTGCTCCAGCCGGTAGCGCCCGTCCTCCAGAACGGTCAGCACGAACTTCTCGCCTTCGAATGCTTCCGGAACGTTGAAGCTGGACACCTTGACCGATTCGTTGCCCCACGCATATCCGCCAAATCCAAACAGACCAGGCGAGGAAAGACTTTTGGCCTGCCGCCCCAGCCAGTCGCCGATCAACGGAAAGCGCTTTGGCTTTGCGCTGATATCGAGGCGCAGATCGTCGACGGCCTTGCCGACCACCATTCTCGACTGAATGATTTCCATCTCGGCCGTCGCCTCTGTCTTGACGTCGAACATGCTCGAGACGTCGCCCAGAGGACTCCTTGAATTGTTGGTCGGGATGCTGTCTTCCACCTGCACGAGAATATCGGCCTGGTACACCGACGGCGCGATAAACGCGTATGCCACGCCCAGGGCGAGCACGCTGCCGGCGATTCCACCGACCAGCCAGCGGTTAGCCATCAGTACGTCGAAATAACGTGAGAGACTCACATCGTTATTGCGAACCACAGCGGCATTCGTAAGGAGAGAGTTCTGGTTCATCGAAACCCCAGGGCGGGTGTACGAAAAGGGTGGAAGCTGGATTTAAGGTGCAGGCGATACGGACCCGCCGCCTGCTCGAATCAAATCGTCTTATCGTCTATACAGCTTCCGCCGGACCTGGCGCAGACTTCTAATTTTTCGGCATCGGATATATTGCGCCGGCAGACAGACATCGAGTTATTCATATCAGACGCAATCGCAGCCTATCTGACGGCTTGCCGCACCTCCGTACGCTGCCGCACGTTGTCACTTTTCAGCCCAACGTGCTAGGGCCTGGTCACGAAATGCCAGAGCGCCGCACACTCGGTATCGGATATCCGGTAGTGAGGCATGGCTTTGCGCAACAACACGTTGGCTGGGTCGATGCCTTCCCTCAGCGCCCTGCAGAACGTTGCCTGATCGTAACTGCTCGCCGGACCGTCCCTTCGACTCTTCGCAGGAAACAGGGTGCCGGCGGTCAACGGTGGTGCGAATGCGTCGGCCGCGCCGGTTTGCGAATGGCAGTTCGCGCAACGGGTAGTCGAGCCGGGCAGCAGATGATCGTCGTCGCGCAATTGCGCCGCGACCGAACGCTGCCCGTTGAAGATCGCGCACCCGAGATCCTTCGGCTCGCAAAGCGGCGCGGCGTGCGCAACATGCGTGATGCCCGCCAACCCAAGCATCAGCGCCACACGCGCCGCGGTTCGCCGTGACAGTAGTGCCATCACTGGATCTGCACCGTGCGCGAAACGCTCGGCACGCCCTTCGCGTTCAGGCCAAACAGCATGTAGTAGCCGGGCACCACGACACCCGGATCGGAAGGAATATTGATCAGATATTCACCCGCCGTTCCTACCGTGAAAGTCACGGGTACCCGACGCTGCTCGTTGTTGACCGCGTGGGTCGACGAAGACATGCGCATCAACGCAAAGGCCGTGATGCCACTGCTGCCCGTTACGGCGATCGATGTCCCGAGCTGTGCTGTGGTCGGCGCGGCTGTGAGGGTCGGTCGGGTTGCCGCCGAGCCGTCCGCGTTCAGCAGGTACGGCGGGGTCAGTATTTCGAGGTTCGTGTGATTTGTCGAGCAACTTCCGCACAGTCCACCGCCGCCGCTCAGTACGCGACCGTCCGGCAACAGCAGTCCGATGCTGTGATAGTTACGCGGCACGGCTTGCGGCGGGAGCACCGAGAAAGTCTTGGTGGTAGGGTCCCACAACTCTGGCGCCAGCACGGAGGTGTCGTCCGAAAACGTTACCGGGTACGCCTCTCCACCTAAGACCACCACCTGACCGTTCGGCAAGACCACGCTGGTGTTAAAGGCGCGGCGGTAATTCATCGGCGTAAGCGTTTGCGTCACCGCGGTGCCGCTACTGATGTCGATTAGCGTGGCGTTCGCAGTCGCATTGGCATACTCGTAGCTCGTCGCACCGCCTACAGCCAGGATCTTGCCAATATCGTACATAACGGCGTTGCCGTTCATCGCATCGGTATCGCTGCCCCGGTTGCCGGCAGGCGTCACGTTGCCCGCGCCGGCGGTATCGAACCAGTGCATGGCAACGCTCGGACCGGCGTGGAAGACTCGCCCATTTGCCACCGCAAATAGCCATGCATGATTGTCGGAGCGGAAAATGCCAGCCGCGTCATTCGTGAGGATGTAGTCGGCGAGAATGGCGCTGTTGACCTGCCAACCCGTACTCGGTGACCAGGTTTCGCCGGTCTTGCCGCCTTCGCCTCCGTTCCACGAACCACCCACCTGGAATACGTTGCCATTGCTCAACGTTACGCTGCCCTGATAGGCGCGCGCAATCTTCATTAGAGGACCTGACGACCATTGTCCAGTGGAAGGCGTGTAGAAGCTCGTCTCGTCGCTGCTCGAACCACCGGTGACGTAAATACGACCATCCGGAAGATTGACGATGCCAGGACAGAACATATCGTGGCCGGTATTCGTCACATAGACCTGTTTGCTGGTGCCGGTCGTCGGGTTGAAGATTGCGGTGTACGTGTTGCCGGGGGTGACTTCGCCAGCCGTAAAGTTCAGCTTCTGGTCAGCGGACCACAGTACCACCGTTCCATCGGGGAGATTCGCCGCAGCAGCCGGCACGATCGACAGGTTATAGGGTGTCGTCCACTTCGCCGGCAATGTTTTCGCGGTCATGCCGCTGATCTGCCACGTCTGCAGCGGGCCGCCGCTGCAAGGCTGCTGCGTGATCTGCGAGCCCTGCGCGGTGAGACCCGCAATCGCCAGACACAAGTTACTCTGCGACGCAACGATTGCAAAGCCGCCACCTTGCGGTATCAGCTGAAAGCTTTGATTCGGCTGGCCGTTGCAGTTCCACTGGTCCGCCCCAGCACCCGCGTCCGTGCTTACCCCATAGATGTCGAGGCAAAGATTGCTGTTGACGTTGACGAACTGATAAAGCCCGTTGTTCTGCGTCACTGTCCAAAGCTCGTTATTCTGACCATTGCAGGTCCACTCGATGACCGAGGCGCCAGGCGTTGTCGATATGGCGCTCACATCGGCGCACAAGCTCGTGCCGTTAATGGTGATCGTGCTCGATGTCTGCGCGTCCGCCGTCGCGGAGAACATTGAAAGCACCGGCAAGAATGCAATTAGCAGCAATGCTTTCACGCACTTGCCGAATAATTGCGAGGTGATCCTACGCGATCTTGTTTGTGACATGTTCTCAGTCCAATAGATTACACACGCCCTAATGCGCCCAGTACCTCGCAAACTTGATCCGCGCGGGGCAGGTCATCGCTTCGCCAGCGCAACATTCCGTTAGCGTCGAAGCAGTAGATTTGGGTCGAGTGATCGGCAATGTTGCCGAGTGGCAAGGTGCTGCCCGAAAGCGCTGTGCGCATCCGATCGACGTCCTGCAACGTCGGCGTGGCCGCCCGCCATTCGGGTCCGGCCTGGAAGCGCTTGAGCCATGCGTGCAGCGCGGGCGGCGAGTCGGAAAGCGGATCGATTCCAATCGACACCAACTGAACGGGATAGCGATGCTGCAACTGCGATATCCGTTGCTGAACGGTGCTGAACAGCGCACCTTGCAAAGGACAAACTGAACTGCATCCTGTGTAAATCGTCTGCAACGCAGTTACTTTCCGATGCAACAGGTCGGTTAGCAGCTGCTTCTGGCCGCTTTGATCGATCACCCAGTAGTCGTCGAGACGAATAGGCGGCGTGACGAGTCCCACGCTTGCGTGCTGCGCATATAGCGGAAAGGAAATGCCGGCTAACGCCGCCGCCGATACGCCACGCAGCAGCGCACGACGACTCGGGTTTCGGACCGGCGCGCGCGCGCGCAACGCCGCGCGACTCGGCGCGTGTTGATGAAACATGAACATGATCTCCCGCAACGTGTAACGATCTTCAGAACTATTCGTCGCCATCTTTTATTGCGTGTTACTCGCGCGGCAAATACGCATACTTCGCGCGACGGCTACGTTCGCTCTCTGGTGGCGAATCATCGGTACTGGTGAGCGTATCAGGGAACCTTCATGAAAATGACAGTGTCCGTCCCGCGACTTGCTGCGTTTTGTGAGGTCGGCCACATAACCATGAACACCCAAAAACTGTGCATTTGGAAGGCCCGAGCAAAGCTCTTTCTTTGACTTGCAGATCTCGAGTTGCGCGCTGAATCACTGAATGCGGTAGAGGTGGAGAAGTGTTTCGCTGGCGATATGTGTCAGTCTGCGCCCTGACTCGCGGTGTTCGCTTTATTTCGAAACTCAAAGGCGAACCGTTGCGAAAATCCGCATTTCGCGATTTATTTAATGCGATCAGGGCAGCGCCACCAAAATTCCTCGACGGATGGTCTCTCTTTCTAAAACCATACTAATGAATTCAATTAGGTTTTCAGCCGCCAAGAACTAGACATTGGCAGAAAAGAGGTGCCCACCCCTGTCCATAGGCGCCAGGTAACAACTTTGTAACGGTTCTCCTGCTGTTGGGTGAATTCATCGGGAGAGCGTGGGAACGCGTCTGGATAAGCGTGGGAAGGGAGGCAGGGCACCTTACCGATAGGCTCCCATATCACAAATTTCGTTGTTACGCTTAGTTACGACCGCCGAGGCAATTTTTGTTCCATTTCTGTATCATTCGTTTCGTCAGATCAGTCAGGGAAAACCTAGGTCGATTTTGATTCGATCAGTAGAACTTCGCAATTTGCGACGAATCAGCGAATCTTCCTTTTTGAAGGATGAAAGCGGTTTTCCGCGCATCGCATTAAAATCTGAGGATTAAATTCAATTAATGCACGACGCGAGTCCGGCAACGGGCGCCCTTGACAAAAGCGGATCATTAGTTAGTTGTACTCCGTGTTGTTGCGTAATTATTCGTGGCGACGTCCTTATCACGCGAACGTTGTTCGTTTTAGCGGCCAAGGTTCATGGGCCTTGATAGACAGATGTCCTCTTTCAGCAGACTCTCTCCAAGACTAAAGCCATCATTTCGTCAACTTCCTCAGATCGCAAAAATTGTTTCAGTGCTTGCATTTACCGCAGGAATTCTGAGCCTTGCAGGTTGCGGCGGTGAAACAAGCGATGATGGCAACACGCAGTCCGTGACTGCCAGCTCCTCCCTTTCTGCCAACGCAGTCGCGAACGCGACTACGAATGCGTACAGCAACGGCGTAGTGCCCACCGATAACGGTTCGCCGCCGGTTCAGGCGAACGGTCAGCCTTATAACCGCGCCCAGGTGCAACGGGCGGGACAAGGCGATTGAGCCGTTTCGCGACGATCAATACGAAAGCCGCATATCCCGCGCAAGACCATTTGCAATCGTGACGTCAGCGACAGTTGACTCACGTGTTCGACGTGTTTGCGTTACGTGTGCCATCGCTTCAGGAACTGATGGTCATCGGCAAACGTAACGCCAACGTTCTCGGTCCATTTCTCCGTCAGTAGCATTTATAGCTAATCCATGAAATTCAGACTCTGCTCCTTATTCACCGTTTTAGCCCTGTTGTGCGGGCAATCGATGCCAGCGTTCTCCAAGTCGTTCTCCAGGTCACATTGGGGCAACACCAACACCACATCGACAACCGCAGCCGCCACCACATCCACGCCAGCCACCACGTCCAACACGTCCAACACGTCCACCGCATCCACCGCAGCCACCACCGCGACCACTGCAAGCGCCACTGCCACGCTGCAGCCGCCGCCCACCGGAAGCGGAAACGACCGTTTTGCAATGGACGTGAACTGCAATCTCTGGAGCGGGGATCAGACGGCGCTCAACGAATGCTCAAAAGACCTGGATCTGATTGCCGGATTGGGCGTCGGTACGGTTCGCCTCGGTGTTTCGTGGGACTTCATGACACTGGCCGACGGCAGCACGCTGGACCCCAATAAGGTGGCCTTTCTGAAGGGGCTTTTGAACGCCGCACGCACGCGCGGCATGAAGATTCTTTTCGAGGTGGGCATGTACGCGCCGTCTAGCGCATACCAATGCTCGGCCACCCAGAATCCGCCGAGCGGATCGTCGCCGCGACTCGACTTCTGCGACGCAACGTTCACGAAGTATCTCGGCTCGCTGATGGACGTCGTTCTGCCCTTCACGGCCGATATCGAACTGTTCAATGAGACCAACTGGTCGTTCTCGGCTTCGGACCCGTCTTACGGCGATCCGAACGGTATCTCCGGCTACATTCTGAATCGCAGCAAGACGCTCTATTCGGAAACCAAGCAGGTCCTGAACACGAAGAGCCAGTCGGGCTACAAAACGGTTCTGCATACTCAGGGCATCTCGTACTTCTACAACTCGGCGTATCCGAATAACGGCTGGTTACCGCCCGCAGGCAACCAACTGATCCAGGCGACCGACTACATCAATGCCATGGGCAACAACATGAAGAGTGCTTCCAGCCCGTTGAACACCACGATCGACGTCGTCGACGTTCACCCGTACTTCGGCAGCGCCGAGTACGACACGCTGGTGCAGGCATTCGTGACTACCGTGTCGAACCTCGTGAGCAGCGGTGCGAAGCCGATCTGGCTGACCGAGACCAACAATGGCACCAACGGTACGGACGCCGGACAAACGGCCGCGTTCAATCAGTTGAAGATTCTGATGAACAACGGTTCGGTGGCAAAGGCGTTCTGGTATGTCGTGCGTAACGGCGATCCGAGCAACGGCGAGGGTGACGGCTACTCGATCTACGACTACAACCGTAACCTGATTCGCCCGCAGCTTGCAGCCGCGATTCAGGCCTACACGGCAACCATTCCGAATTCGGAACGTTTCCTGTCGGGTTCTTATCTGACTCCGATCAAGTAAGCCTGCCCGTGTAGCCCATGAATGAAGGGAGCGCCGACTATGGCGCTCCCTTCTTTTTTGACGTTTGGATACGCCCCGTGTGCGATCGCTCACGTCAGGCGGCGAACTCGTCCGGCAGCGGACGAGTCAACTCAGCGCCGTGCTTTTCTTCTTTTCTTCGGCTTCGGTGGCGTGAGTGCGGCGCTCCAAAACGCGGAGGCCGCGCGTTTGGCCGCCGCCGTCGTTCGTACCCGCGCCGAGTTGGCGATGGTATTGGCGCCGCTTAGCCACATGCTCAGGAACGGGTTCTTCCTGGTCGTAGCCTCTTCGCTCTACTACCGCATCGCTCGCCCAGCAGGACGCTGCGGCAAAAAAATCACGCACAGGGCCATGAACGAAACCAGAATCACCGATGCATAGAGTCGGCTGATCTCGAGCCCACCTTGAGAAACGGGTTTGTCGAGCAGATCTCCCAAGGTCGCGCCGAGCGGACGGGTCAGGATGAACGCTGCCCAGAAAATGGCGGTCCGCGACAGCCGCGACCAGTAATACAGCGCGCCGACGATCAGCAGACCCGCACCGAAGATCAAAGCGCCGTTCTCATAGCCAAGCCCCAGTCCGCCTTCGTCCGATCCCGCCACCCAATCGCCCAACGCCGTACCCAGTGTCTGCGAAAAGAGGATCGTCACCCAATAGAACCACTCGGCTCTCGGCGTGGTTACGCTCTGCACTGACACCGTACCTTCCGATTTGTACCAGATGCCCAGGCTCGCAAGCAGAAGCGCGAAGACGATCATGACACCGCCAGGATAGCCAACTCCCACGGATCGATCGAAGAAGTCGGCCAGCGTGGTACCGAGCGTGGTCGTTGCGACGATGGTCGCCCAATAAAGCGTGGCATTGAACCGCTCCGCCCTGATCTGCCCTGCGACCAGCGCAATAAAAATAACTGCAAAGATCCCGGTGCCGATCAGATAACCCAATTTGAGCGACATGGTCACCCAATCGCCGCCCGTTTCACCAAGTGTCGTGGCGGCGATTTTGATGATCCAGAAGCCCAGCGTGATCTGAGGGACTTTGCTGACTGCATGCGCGCGAATTTCCGATTGGCTGCTATTCATGTGAGGTGCTCACTATTCTGGTAGCTTGAACATAGGCTCAACCATCGCAGAACAACTCTTAACAGAGCCTTAAGCATTCCCGCGGAAGTTTCAACGCAGTTCCAGCCACATCGGCTGATGATCGGACGAGCGGCTGTGCGGATCGACATCGCACGACGCAATGCGTGTGCCCAGGTCTTGCGTGACGAAAACGAAATCGCACGCGAATGGTCCGTCGGGCCATTGCTCGTGATCGTATAGGCCGACCGTCGCAGCCCGCGGCTCGCCGGGGTGCGCGCGGGCCCACGCATCGACGAAGGTCGGCGCGTCGGCGATCGGTTCGAGCATCCGGCAAAACGCGGTGTCTTCGAACGCGCTGTTGAAGTCCCCGCAGACAACCGCGCTGAGCGGACGCGCCGTATCGGCAAACGGGCTGTCCGGCTTTTCACCACGCGCGGGAAAGTGCGCGTGATTGCATGCTTCCTGATGCAACTCGCGCAGTCTCGCCACTTGCGCGAGCCGCTGTTTCTCCGAATAGAACTCGAGGTGCGTGCTGATGACACGAATCGGACCGACGTCGGCTTCGAGCACCGCTTCGAGCGCGACGCGCAGCATCGACGGCTTGGCGGGATCGGCAGGCCACGGCAGCGAATGGCGCAGCACCTGACGAACCGGTAAGCGGGTCACGATGGCATTACCGAACTGCCGCCGATGACGGCTCGCGCCCAGCGACGGCAGATCGGAGCCGATCGCATCGAGCACGGTCATTTCCGGAAGCAGAGCGGCAAGTTCGGCGAACTGATCGGACGACGGCGCGCCTTTCAATCCGCCTGCAGCCGGTGCTTCATTAAAGCCGCGGGTGACTTCCTGCAGACACAGCACGTCGAAGTCGCACAACGCGCGTGCTTCCCGCACGATCCGGCCGAGGTCGACGCGGCCGTCGACGCCGCAGCCCCACTGAATATTCCAGTCGACCAGTTTCATGATGGCCTCCTTGAAAGAATCCGACTATCGGTCATCGCTGCGCCTGGCGCTGCTACGGAAACAACTTCCGACAGAGCGATTCCAACCCGTATTCCGCATTGTGATGAGCGATCGCCGGGTCACCGAAAGTTAGCGATGAAATTGCGCAGTAAAAATTGTCAGTGAAGGTAAGCGCCAAAAAATGCCGTGCGTGCGATGAATTATGCTGATAGTCATCCGCGACTGCCCCAATTTCTTTGGAAAATAATGAATAGCTTCGATTTATCCATCGAAACATATCTATCCAACATACATTTCAGTCATTTCGCGACGCTATCCATACAAGCCATCGACAACCTGTACACCTTCAAAGGTCTCGTACTCGTTCCCGTGCTGTGGTGGATGTGGTTTCAGCAAGACGAATGCCGCGAATGGCGGCGAGAAATGGTTCTCGCGACGGTTGTCAGCGGCCTCGCGGCGCTCTTCGTCGGAAGAGTGCTGACTCACTGGTTGCCGTTCAGGGTGCGCCCCGTCTATGACCCCGAACTGCATCTGAGCTTCGCCAGCGGCGATATCAAGGACGCAGTGCTGACCAACTGGAGTTCCTTCCCGAGCGATCACGCGATGCTATGGATGGCGGTCGCCACCGGCATTTTCCTCGTGTGGCGGGGTATCGGCGTGCTGGCGCTTCTCTATACCGCGCTGTTCATTTGCCTTCCGCGCGCCTATCTCGGCTTTCACTATCCGACCGATTTGCTGGTGGGCGCCGCGGTGGGGATCACGATCACCTTGATCATGACGCGCGACGCGATCCGCACGCGCTACGCGACGCCGGTGCTGCGATGGATGGACCGCCACCCGGCGCCCGCTGCGACGCTAGCCTTTATTCTGTGCCTCCAACTCGTCACACAGTTCGACGAACTGCGCAGGCTCGCGAGCGGCATATTGAAACATCTATGATGGAACGTAGCGCGCTTCGTTCAGATCCGACAGTAGCGTGGGACCGGTCGGCCGCCAGCCCAAACGCGCCTGCGTCTGCGCGCTCGATGCCGGCATATCGAGCGCGGCGAACATGGCCATCCATCCGAAGTACGCCTGCGCTTCGCCCCGCGCGATCGAGACGACCGGCAACTTCAGGCCGCGCCCCAGCGCTTCGGCGATCTCTCGTGCACTAACACCCTCTTCGCCGACCGCGTGATAGCGCGCACCGCGTTCGGCCTTCTCGATCGCAAGCCGGTACAGCCGCACGACATCCGACAGATGCCCCGCCGGCCAGCGATTACGTCCTTCCTCCACATACGCGCACACGCCTTTGTCCCCAGCGATCTGGATGAGCGGCGTGATGAGGCCTTGCCTGTATGGGTTATGCACTTGTGGCAAGCGCATTACCGACACGTTGACTCCGTCCTTCAGCAGTGCATTGCCGGCCAGCTCGGAGCCGATGCGCGGGTTCGGGTGATTGGTGTTGAACACGTCCTCGACGGCCGGCTGCCCGTTGTCCCGGCTGCCGACGCCCGTGCCTGAAGTGATCAGAAGCGGCCGATCCGAGCCCGCCAGCGCCGCGCCAAGTGCTGCGATCGCACGCTTGTCCTTGTCGCAGTTCTCCACGAAGTGCGAGAAGTCGTGATCGAAAGCAAGATGTATGACGGCGTCGGCCTTCGCGGCGCCGCTGCGCAGGCTGTCGGTGTCTTCGAGCGTGCCGCGATGCACCTCCGCGCCCGCTGCGACGAGCGCCTGCGCGCCCTGATCGGAGCGGGTCATGCCGATCACGTGATGCCCGGCTTCGATAAGTTCGGGCACCAAAGCCGAGCCGATAAACCCGGTTGCGCCTGTCAGAAAGATTCGCATGGTCAAGTCTCCAGAATAGCCACCGACGCACTATGCGATCATTCGCTATGCTATTGAAGTAGTGAGCTTATCCCGGTAAAGCGACTAACAGGTTATTCGTCCAGTGAACACCGCCCAATCCCTCGGAGACTTTCTGCGCAGCCGCCGCACGCGGCTCGACCCGGCCAGCTTCGGTTTCTCGGGCCGCCGGCGTACGCCCGGCTTGCGCCGGGAAGAAGTCGCGCAGCGCGCGAATATCAGTTCGACCTGGTATACCTGGCTCGAGCAGGGCCGCGGCGGCGCGCCGTCCGCCGCGGTGCTGGAGCGCATCTGCGCGGCGCTGATGCTGACCAACGCGGAGCGCGAACATCTGTTCATGCTGGGCCTCGGGCGCCCCCCGGAAGTCCGCTACCGCTCCACCGACGCAGTGGACCCGCGCTTGCAGCGCGTGCTCGATTCGCTCGAGGCGAGCCCGTCGATCATCAAGACCGCGACGTGGGACGTGGTCGCATGGAATCGCGCGGCAGCCGTCGTGTTGACCGACTACAGCGCGCTGCCGCCGGGCCAGCGCAACATCCTGCGCTTCCTGTTCGGCAATCCCGACGCCCGCGCAAAACAGCATGACTGGGAGAGCGTCGCCCGCTCCGTGGTGGGGACGTTCCGCGCGGACGTCGCACGCGCGGGGATCGCTTCGGAGGTGGGCGATCTGGTCGACGATCTGTGTCGCAAGAGCCCCGACTTCGAACGCATGTGGCGCGAAAACCAGGTATTCGGCCACAGCGAAGCCCAGCACGTTAAGCGCCTGCTGCATCCTGCGTTCGGAACCATCGAAATGGAATATTCGCTGTTCGCCGTCGATGGCCGGCCAGAGCTGAGCATGCTCGTCTACACCCCGCTCGACGCGCGAATTGCCGCGCGCATCCGTAGCGCCGTTTCGGCGATGGACGAGACTGACAGCGCCGCGCCCCTGAGCGCTGCATGATCGGCTTCTACGGTCGAGCGCGGCCGACGGATTGCACTTCGGCCCACAAATTGCTCGTACGGCATCGCACAACCTTCGTGTAAAAAAAATGCCTGAGCAAAAGAGGGAGCAAAGCGACGATTCGTCGTCTCGCCGCCAGCGCGGCGGCGGCACGCTCGTGCTAGGCGCACTGGGTGTCGTATTCGGCGACATCGGCACGAGTCCCATCTACGCGTTGCGCCAAGCCGCCATCGAAACCGGTTCGATCGACGTGCAGGTCGTGATGGGCACGCTGTCGATGATCGTGTGGGCCGTCGTCATCGTCGTCATACTCAAGTACGCGTGGTACGTGATGGCCGCCGACAATGAAGGCGAAGGCGGCATCATCGCACTGACGGCGCTGGTCCGCTCGGGCTATGAGGACGAAGGGCGGCGGGTGCCGCGTGCGCTGCTGCTCGCGGGACTCTTCGGCGCCGCGATGTTCTATGGCGATTCGATGGTAACGCCGGCCGTATCCGTACTGTCGGCCGTCGAGGGACTGAGCGAGATCAGTCCATCTTTCGATCCATGGGTCGTGCCGATCGCGGCAGCCATCCTGATCGCGCTCTTCTCGTTTCAGCGACGTGGCAGCTCGGTGGTCGGGCGCGCATTCGGTCCCGTGATGGCCGTGTGGTTTCTGTCTCTTGCCTCGGTCGGGCTCTATCGGGTCGCGCAACATCCCGTCGTGTTGCATGCGCTATCGCCGCGATGGGCCGTATCGCTGATGATCGGCCATCCCCGCATCGCATTCACGATTCTCGCCGCCGTGATTCTCGCGCTGACCGGAGCGGAGGCCCTGTATGCCGACATCGGTCACTTCGGACGCCGCGCGATCCGTATTGCGCTCTTCGCCATCGTGTTTCCGTCGATCATCATCGGCTACTTCGGGCAGGCAGCAACCCTGTTGTTCGTGCCCGGCTCTTTTCACCAGCCGTTCTTCCACGCTGCGCCGCCGTGGGCGCTCGTGCCGGGCGTCATCATCGCGATGCTCGCGACGATCATCGCTTCGCAAGCGGTGATTTCAGGCGCATTTTCAATGACGAGTCAGGCGATCGAACTGGGCTTTCTGCCGCGCCTGCGGGTCGTCGAAACGTCAACAGAGCGGCGCGGACAGGTCTATTCGCCCGCCGTCAACCTGATCCTGTTCGTGGCGGTGCTGTTTCTCGTGCTGGTGTTTCGAAGCTCGTCGAACCTGACTTCGGCGTACGGCATCGCAGTCGCGCTGACGATGCTGATCACCACGATCCAGATGATCAGCGTGTCGCGCAACGTCTGGCATTGGCCCCGCTACGGCGTGGCGCTCGTGAGCGCGCCGTTGCTCGTCGTCGACGTGACGCTGGTATCCGCGAACGTGCCGAAAATCGCTTCCGGCGGCTGGTTTCCTGTCGCCGTCGGGCTGATTCTTTTCGTGCTGATGTCGACCTGGAATCGCGGACGCGAGATTGCCGCAACCCATGCGAACGAAGCCGATGCGCTCGACGCGTTCCTGCGCGACGCGCTAGCCGGTCCCGAACCTCCGGCTCGCGTGCCAGGCACCGCGGTTTATCCGGGCAACGCATCGGGCAAGACACCGGCGACATTCAGGAGCAACATCCGCCACAACCGCGTGCTGCACGAGACGACGATTTTCTTCGCCAACATATCGGAGTCAGCGCCGCGTATCGATGACGAAACGCGCATCGACGTGCGAGACCTCGGCAACGGATGCTTCGAGATCATTGCGCATCATGGGTTCGTCGAGCGCCCCAACCTGCCGCGACTGCTTGAATCGCTGGCGGGTCGGTTCGATGGCTGGCACTACGATCCCAGGCACACCACGTTTTTCCTGCCGCGCGATGAAGTCATCAAGGGACGTTCGCACGGCAGCATGACGCGCTGGCGCGAGGCGCTGTTCGGACAGATGGCGTTTCATTCCACGCCCAGCGCGGAATACTATGGGCTTCGAGCGGAAGACGTCGTTGAACTTGGCATTCAGGTGGCGCTTTGAACCGGTGAGTCATCTACCGTTCATGATGGAGAGTCAACGATCACGATGACCGCCTCGCTGGCGGCAAGCAAATTGGCGCCCTGGATGAAGGCGTCACCGATGCGCGTGGTCACCGTCGATAGCAGCACCATGCCCGCGCGCGATTGCACGGTGGCAGCTTCGGCACCCATGTTCAGCGCGATGAACAGACATTGATTGCTGGAGCGCCGCTCATAGGTCAGCACGTCGCCGTCGGCAACGACATTCTCTATCGTGCCCCGCACGAGCGCGGCGCTGCTGCGGCGCAGGCTCAGCAAACGCCGATACAGCGACAACATGCTCGACATATCGCCGTCCTGTTCGCGCACGCTCGTCGCGGTCGCAATCGGCAACCACGGTCTGCCGTCCGTGAAGCCCGCATTCGGCAGCGAGCCATCCCATTGCATAGGCGTGCGCTCGGGATCGCGTCCCTGGCAAATGCCCGGTTGCCGGAGCTCCGCCGGGTCCTGAATCTGATCGGACGCGATATAGCCGTCCGTCATGCCGATTTCATCGCCGTAGTAAAGCGTCGGCGTGCCTCGTAGTGTCAACAGCAGCACAGCGGCCACACGTGCCTGTGCCGCGCCGACGCGCGACGCAACGCGCGGATTGTCGTGGTTTCCCAGCACCCAGTTCGGCCACGCGTATTCGGGCAACGCAACGTCGTAATCGCGGATCATGCGGGCGATGTTCTCCGCATTCCATCTCGCGCTGAGCAACTGAAAATTGAACGGCATATGCGCTCCTTCGCCGTTCACGCCGTAATACTTCACCAGTTGCGCAACAGTCAGATAGATTTCGCCGATCAGCACGCGCTCGCCGTATTCGTCCAGCGTGGCTCGCATCGAGCGGACGAGTTCATGTACTTCCGGCTGATCCTCGGTGTAAGTTTGCAACAGTCGATGATGGTCCGGCTCGCCCGGCAAATAGCCGGGATTGGGCGGATTGTCGCGAAACTGCGCGTCCTTGATCAACAGCCACAGCACGTCCACGCGGAAGCCGTCGACGCCGAGGTCGAGCCAGAAACGCAGCACCTGGTCCATCGCGCGGCGCACTTGCGGGTTCCGCCAGTTCAGGTCAGGCTGCTCGCGCAGAAACGCGTGATAGTAGTACTGCCCCGTCACCTCGTCCCACTCCCACGCCGAGCCGCCCATACGGCTCAACCAGTTGTTCGGCGGTCCGCCATCGGGCGCGGGATCGCGCCACAGATACCAGTCCCGTTTCGGATTGTCTCGCGACGAGCGGCTTTGCTCGAACCACGGATGCCGGTTCGACGAATGATTCGGCACGAAATCGAGCAGCACCTTGAGCCCGAGCCGATGCGCGTGGCCCATCAATTGCTTGAACCCGTCCAGAGTGCCGAACATCGGATCGATGTTGCAGTAGTCCGCGACGTCATAGCCAAAGTCGGCCATCGGCGACGGATAGATCGGGGAGATCCACACCGCATCGACGCCTAGCGCCGCAACGTATTCAAGGCGCGCGCTGATGCCGGACAGATCGCCGATGCCATCGCCGTTACTGTCCTGAAACGAGCGCGGATAGAGCTGATAGATCACACCGCGTTGCCACCACGCCAGCTCCGACATTGCAATTCCTCTTCACGATCGATTGTTTAGGCGCCCCCGCGCGGAACCTATGCTTAATGACCTCTGGTACAAGAACACGATCATTTACTGCCTTTCGGTAGGCACCTTCATGGACGCGAATGGCGACGGCGTCGGCGACTTCGAGGGCCTGATGCGCAGGCTCGATTACCTGCAAGGGCTCGGCATGACGACGATCTGGCTGATGCCCTTCCACCCGTCGCCAGGACGCGATAACGGTTACGACGTTTGCGACTATTACAACGTCGATCCGAAGTACGGCACGCTCGGCGATTTCGCCGAGTTCACGCATGCGTGCGCCCAGCGGGGCTTGCGGGTAATCATCGATCTCGTCGTCAATCACACGTCCGACCAGCATCCGTGGTTCCTGGAAGCACGCAGCGATCCCGCGTCGAAATATCGCGACTGGTATGTCTGGTCGGACGACAAACCGCCCGATGCGCAACGCGGCGTGGCGTTTCCGGGCGTACAGAAGTCGACCTGGAGTTTCGACAAGCGGGCAAAACGCTGGTACTTCCATCGCTTCTACGATTTTCAACCGGACCTGAATACTTCCAATCCGCATGTGCAGGCGGAGTTGCTGAAGATCATGGGCTTCTGGATTCAGCTCGGCGTGTCCGGATTCCGCATGGACGCGGTGCCCTTCGTCATCGCGACGAAGGGCCCGAAGGTGCGCCGCCCCGTCGAGCAGTACGACATGTTGCGAACGTTTCGCGAGTTTCTGCAGTGGCGCGAAGGCGACGCGATCATTCTGGCCGAAGCCAACGTGCTGCCCAAATCGGATCTCCAGTACTTCGGTGACGAGGGCGAGCGCTTGCCGATGATGTTCAACTTCCGCGTCAATCAAAACACCTTCTACACGCTCGCGACGGGCAACACGAAGCCGTTGAAGGACGCGCTGCTTGCGACGAAACCACGGCCGCCGACTGCGCAATGGGGGGTATTTCTGCGCAATCACGACGAACTCGATCTGGGCCGGCTGACGCCCGCTCAGCGCGCGGCAGTGTTCGCCGCGTTCGCCCCGGACCCCGACATGCAGTTGTATGGGCGCGGCATCCGCCGCAGACTTGCGCCGATGCTGTCGGGCGACAGACGCCGTCTTGAACTCGCCTACAGCCTGATGCTGAGTTTGCCGGGCACGCCGGTGTTCCGATACGGCGATGAAATCGGCATGGGGGACGATCTGCGCCGGCCCGAGCGCCAATGTGCGCGCACGCCGATGCAATGGTCGGGCGAGCCGCAAGGCGGCTTCACGAGCCATTCGAACCCGCCTGTGCCTGCGATCTCCGGCGGGGCTTATGGGTTCGAGCGGGTCAACGTGGCAAACCAGCGGCGCGATCCCGATTCGTTTCTCAACTGGACCGAGCGGATGATTCGCATGCGCCGGGAAGTGCCGGAAGTCAGCTGGGGGGACTTCGAAGTGCTGCCCACCTCGCGAAACGATGTGCTCGCGCTCGGTTATCACTGGCGCAACAACTCCGTGCTGTTTCTGCATAACTTCCGCGCCGAGGCGTGTACCGTCGAATTCCGCCTCAGCTCCAACGAACCCGGGCGGGATTCGCTGATCAATCTACTGTCCGACGACCACAGCGGCGCTGACGATGACGGCCGTCACACGGTGGTGCTCGAGCCGTTCGGATACCGATGGTATCGGGTGGGCGGCCTCGACTATCTGCTCAAGCGGACCGAGGTCTAGCGACGACGAGCCACGGTTAAACTGATACGATCGCATGCTCCTGGTCGTTCGCGGACTCACGCGACTTGCCGACTCACGCGAATGCTCAGCCTGCTCGACTCATCGGATACGCAATCGGAAAAGGGATGTCATGGCAAAGGATCAAATAGTCTGGGGAATTTTGGGCGCCGCAAAGATCAACGACAAGGTGGTCGTGCCCATGCACAACGCGCCGAAGTGCCGGGTGAAAGGCATCGCGTCGCGCTCTCTGGAGAAGGCGCGGGAAGCCGCGGCCAAATATGGTCTGGCTGTCGCATACGACGGCTATGAGGCGCTGCTCGCGGACCCGGAAATCGACGCGATCTATATTCCATTGCCCAATCATCTCCACGTGGAATGGACGATCAAAGCGGTCGAGGCGGGCAAGCACGTGCTGTGTGAGAAGCCGATCAGCCTGGACGCGCAACAGGTCGAACGGCTAATTGCCGCGCGCGACAAGAGCGGCCGATACATCCAGGAAGCCTTCATGGTTCGTACGCATCCGCAATGGTTGAAGGTGCGGACCCTGATCGACGAAGGCGCGATCGGCGAATTGCGGGCAGTGACCGGCGGTTTCACCTATCACAACACGAACGAAGACAATATCCGCAACAAGAGCGAGCTAGGCGGCGGCGGTCTGCTCGATATTGGTTGCTATCCGATCACGACGTCGCGCTTCACGATCGGGCGTGAGCCACGGCGCGTAGTAGCGCTGGTGGAACAGGATCCTGCCTTCAAGGTAGACCGGCTCGGCTCCGTGCTGATGGACTTCGATGGCGTGCAGGCGAGTTTCTTTTACTCGACTCAGACCTATCCGTACCAGCGGATGCAATTTCACGGCACCAGGGGGAGAATCGAAGTCGAAATTCCGTTCAATGCGCCACACGATCGACCAACGCGTCTGCTAATCAGTGAGCACAATAGCGACGGTGTCGCGACTGATCGCTGGCTGGAAGTTCCGGTGTGCGATCAATACGGCGTAGCCGCCACCACGTTCGCGGAGGCGATCCTGAGTGGCGGCCCGCAAGCTATTCCGCTGGAAGATGCGCGCGCAAATATGCGGGTGATCGATGCCGTGTTCCGCTCGGCTCAGTCGGGTGCGTGGGAGAGCATCGCCCAAAGTTGAAGTGCAATGCTGGGGCAACCTGTGCGGGTCAACGCGGCGAAGTGCCCCAGCTGTCTGATCTCTACTTGACTGGCGCAGTCACATCGCAATCGCCGCCATGGCTGCCGCCGCCAGTGCTTTTCAGCGTAAGCACGAGTCTGCTGCCTCGGTTTGCCGTCATGATCTGACCATAGCTAACCGTCGGAATGAACTGGATATCCGGCGCGACCGCCACGGGCGGATTTCTCGCCCCGTCGACGGTCAGGTCTAGCTCCACGGTGATCGAGTCGATTGCGGCGCCGAGATCCTGCTTCCGGCCGGCCTGGTCTTTGCGGAATTTGCACAGGCCCTGGAGAACCTGCTCGAGGGCAGTCGGAATATCGACCGGCTTGCCCGGTGCGATCGGAGGCGTGTTACAGCCGACGATCATGAATGGCAACGTGCAAAGCGCTACATATCGCCAGGCTCGCATCGGCTCCCCCGCTTGATGTGGTGGACGTGGTGTCTGCCTTCCCATGCTGTCGCTGGTTCAGTGCCCAGCCGGCGCACGCGAACTCAAACGCTCAATACTTGATATTCCTGGCCGCCTGACGGCCGCTCTGCCTGGTTTGCCGCTTGTCCTGCCGGCAATGCGAATTACTCTTCTGGTCCGCGGCTCTGCACTCCTGCTTCGTATGGCGGGCGCCCTGGCGTGTCTCCTGTCGAACGTCACGTCCGGCGCGACGTTGCTGAGCCTGTTCGGTTGCCCACGAGCTTCCAGCGCAAGCCATCGCGGACACAGCCATGACCGCGGCCGCGAACTGCCGGCTCGATGAAAACATGGCGACCTCCCTGACAGGTTGCATGTGAGTATTCCGGCTTTGTACAAGGGTGCCACGCGTGGGAGTCGCGTCAATCGGACCAAGGTCCTAGGGCCGTCGCGATGGCTTTGTCAGGCGGGCGAAGCTCAAACGGGTGTGTAGATCGAGAGTTTCAGCGACGGGTCGTCGTTCGCCTGAAACGTCGCGTATTGGTAACGTTGGATACCACGCTGAGGATGCGCGAGTACTTTCTCGCCGGACGCGCCGCCACGGACGTCATGCGCGATCCACCAGCTAGCGAACTCCGCACTCGACGAACGCAGGCGCTCCACTAGCTGGACGAACGATGGATCGGTGGCGAAGAGATCATGCGTTGCGCGAAAGAGCGCGATCATGCGGCGCGCTTCGTCTTCCCACGCGGGTCCGAATAGCCGTCGCGCTTCCGGGTCGATGAACATGAAAACGAGGATATTGCGGTCCGCCTCGGTCAGCCGATCGAATCCTAGTAGATCGGCGGCCGCCCGGTTCCACGCCAGGATGTCCCACCGCCTGCCGGTCACGTATGCCGGCAGGCCGAGGTCTGAAACGATGCGCGCGATTGCCGGCGGCACTTTCTCGGCAGCAAACGTCCGCTGATCGTTGCTGCGCGCGAGCGCCCGCAGATGCGCGGCTTCTGCTTTGCCAAGCCGCAGGGCGCGAGCAAGCGCGTCGAGGGTGGCATCGGAGGGGCTGACCGTTCGCCCCTGCTCCAGCCGCACATACCAGTCCACACCGATGCCGGCCAGTTCGGCAACTTCTTCCCGCCGCAGACCCGGCGTACGACGGCGCCGGCCGCTCCCGAGCCGCCCCGATGCCGGGCTCAGCTTCTCCCGGCGCGACCGCAGAAAATCGCCAAACTCACTCCGTCTCGATGCCGGCATGTTCATCCTCGCAAGGAGGTATCGATGAATCCTGGGATAGTACCAGGCCTTGTTGCCTATTCTAGGTTCGCCAGAATGACCTCGTCAGACCACCCTTGACGGAGAACGACGATGAAAGCTGCAATCCTGAATTCGCTTGAGCGACCGCTCGCGATTACGCAAATGCCGGATCCGGAAATCGGCACGGGCGAGGTGATCGTGGATGTCGCCGCTGCGCCGGTGCTGCCATACGCGAATGAAGTGTTCAATGGGCAGCGCCGCTATCCGATCGAGCTGCCGATCGTGCCCGGTTGCGGCGCGATCGGTCGTGTAAGAGCGAGCGGTCCCGATGCGACTCATCTGAAGGTGGGCGACTGGGTGTTCTGCGATCCGACCGTGCGCTCGCGCGACGACGCGTTGATGCCCGACATAGCGCTGCAGGGCTGGAGTTCGCGTGGAGACGGGGGCTTGCGACTGCAACGGTACTTTCACGACGGCCCGTTCGCCGAACAGGTGCGTGTGCCGACCGAGAACGCGGTTCGTATCGGCGACATCGATGCTGGCGAGGCGGCGCGCTGGTGTGCGCTCAACGTGATGCTCGTGCCTTATGGCGGGCTGCTTGCGGCCGCGCTGCGGGCTGGCGAAACGCTGCTCGTCAGCGGGGCTACCGGCAACTTCGGCAGCGCCTGCGTGGCTGTCGCCCTCGCGATGGGAGCGCGCTGCGTGGTCGCGCCGGGACGCAATGCGGAAGCACACGACGACCTGAAACAGCGCTTCGGCGCGCGTGTGCGCCCGGTCAGACTTTCAGGCGATGAACAGGCGGATCGCGAGCGGATGCAACAGGCGGCTCCTTGTCCGATCGATTGCGTCATCGATCTGCTGCCGCCCTCGGCGCCCGTCACAGCCGTGCGTGCCGCGATGAGGGCCGTGCGGCCGTACGGCCGCGTCATTTTGATGGGTGGCGTGGGCATGCTGGGCGATGCTGGGCTCGATCTGCCATATCCGTGGCTCATGCGCAACGACATCACCGTGCGCGGCAAATGGATGTACCCGACGGAAGCCGTGACGCTGATGACGGGCCTGATTCGCTCGGGGCTGCTCGATCTCCGCCATTTCGACGTCAAGACATTCCCGCTCGATCGCGCCAATGAAGCGGTGTCCCACGCGGCCACAAACAGCGGTCCATTCAGAATGACCGTGATCCAGCCGTAGCCAGCGATTCAGCGAACGCTCACTCGTCCGCCAAAAAATTCGGATGACTCGTGCGAATCTGATCGATCTGACTCAGCGTCCCCGACAGATGCTTGCGTAGCGCCGCCTGCGCGGCCTCGACATCGCCTTTGTCGATCGCATCGACGATCTCCGTATGATCGCGCACGACCGCCATCGTCTTGCCCTCCGCCGGCAGATTCAGGCGCCGCAGCCGGTCGATGTGCCCGCTCAGCCTGCGCACCAGATCCCACAGCTGCGGCACGCCCGCCGCCTCGTACATCTGCCGATGAAACGCCTGATCGAGCAGCGAGAACTCCTCGTAGTTCTTTAGATCGAGCAATTCCGTTTGCCGGGCGATCGTGACGCGCAGTTCCGCGATCAGCGTGGCGTTGCGCTGCTCCGCGAGCGTGCGCACCACTTCGAGTTCGATCGAGCGGCGCAGGAAATGCGCCTGCAGCGCGGAGGTCACTTTGATCTGACTAACGACCGTCGCGTGCTGCGGATAGATATCGACGAGTCCTTCCTCGCCGAGCTTCATCAGCGCGTCGCGCACCGGCGTCTGGCTGAGCCCGTAGCGGTTCGCGAGCTCGCTGCGCGACAGCACCGTGCCCGGCGTCAATTCGAGAGAAAGGATCATTTCGCGCAGTCGTTCGAAGACTTGCGGCGCGGCGTGGCGGGAGCGGTCGAGTCGGGTGACCGTCGACGAGTGAGCGTGGTTTTTCATGGCAGAAATTGAAGCTTGGAAGCAGGCGGACCGACGGGGCGGTCCGCTGAGGCACTAGTACTATAGCCGACGCTCGCCGCTTCCAGCGGGCTTGCAAGCGGAATTCGCCACGAAGTGGACATGGGAGTTTACCCCACTAACGCACTAATATATTAGTGCTTTACTATCCGGCCCATCAAACTCCACTTATGCCGATTGACATCATGACTCGCGACATCACCATCACCCAGGTGCGCATCACCCCGATCGCCTTCCGCGACGGCCCGCTGCTCAACGCCGCCGGAATCCACGAACCCTGGGCGCTGCGCGCCATCGTCGAACTGGAGACGAGCGACGGCCGCGTCGGCATCTCCGAGACCTATGGCGACGAACCGATGCTGCGTGTGCTCGAACAGGCGAAGTCGCTGGTGATCGGGCTGTCGCCGTTCGACCTCAATCGCATGGAAGAACGCGTGCGGGGCACGATCAAGGCGACCCCGGGCGCGGTCGAATTCGAACTCGCGCCCGGCTCGCACGCGGCGAAGAACGCGCCGAAAGTCATCAGCACGCTCGAAGTCGCGATGCTCGACCTGCAAGGGCAAATCGTCGGCGCGCCGATCGTCGATCTGCTTGGCGGCAAGGTGCGCGACGCCGTGCCATACAGCGCCTATCTGTTCTTCAAGTACGCCGAGCACATCGACAAGCCCTATGCGCCCGACGCCTGGGGCGAAGGCCTGAGCCCCGAGCAGATCGTCGCGCAGGCGCGTCGGATGATCGAGCTGTATGGTTTCCAGAGCATCAAGCTGAAGGGCGGCGTGTTCGAGCCGGCACACGAAATCGCGTGCATGCGCGCGCTGCATCAGGCGTTCCCCGGCGTGCCGCTGCGCCTCGACCCGAACGCGAACTGGACGCTCGAAACGAGCATCGCCGCCGCCCCTGAACTCGACGAACTGCTCGAGTACTACGAAGACCCGTGCCCGAGTCTCGAAGGCATGGCCGAACTGGCGAAGCACACGCGCCTGCCGCTCGCGACCAACATGGTCATCACGACGATGGAAGATTTCCGCCGCGGCGCCGAGATGGGTTCGGTCAAGGTCCTGCTGTCGGATCACCATTACTGGGGCGGCCTGCGCGCGACCCAGACGCTCGCGCGCATGTGCAAGCTGTGGGATCTCGGCATGTCGATGCACTCGAACTCGCACCTCGGCATCAGCCTGATGGCGATGACGCACGTCGCGGCCAGCATCCCCAACCTGACCTATGCGTGCGACACGCACTACCCGTGGCAGGAGGAAGAAGTCATCAAGGGCGGCCGTGTCACGTTCGACAACGGCTCGGTGCGTGTGCCCACCACGCCGGGCCTCGGCGTCGAGCTCGACCGCGAGCGGCTCGCCGAACTGCATGCGCAGTATCTGTCGTGCGGCGTGCGCAATCGCGATGACCTCTCGCAGATGCGCAAGTACGAACCGGGCTTCACCGGCAAGAATCCGCGCTTTTAATTCTCGCTTCCAAATCCGCGCCTACGAGGCCCGCGACGCGCAATGCGCGTCGCCATCGAAGGAGACAACCCCATGAGTACGATTGCCGACACGGCGCGGCCCGAGCGCGCCGGCGTGCTGGCGAGCGCGGTGCACAAGATCAAGTGGCGCGTGCTGCCGCTGTTCGTCGTGATGTTCATCGTCAACTACATCGACCGCGTGAACATCGGCTTCGTGCGCCAGCATCTGAGCGCCGATCTGGGCATCGGCGCGGCGGCCTACGGGCTCGGCGCGGGGCTCTTCTTCATCAGCTACGCGATCTTCGAAGTGCCGTCGAACATCATGCTGCAGCGCTACGGCGCGAAGCTGTGGCTCGCGCGCATCATGCTCACGTGGGGGCTGGCCGCGGCCGGCATGGCATTCGTGCGCGGCGAGACGTCGTTCTACGCGATGCGGCTGCTGCTCGGCGCGGCCGAAGCGGGCTTCTTTCCCGGCGTCATCTACTACTTCACGCAATGGCTGCCGAGCAACGAGCGCGGCAAGGCGATGGCGATCTTCCTGAGCGGCTCGGCGCTCGCGTCGGTGCTGTCCGGGCCGATCTCCGGCGGGCTGATGCTGATCGAAGGCGCGGGGCTGCGTGGCTGGCAGTGGATGTTCATCATCGAAGGCATGTTCTCGGTCGTGCTCGCGGGCTTCATCCTGCTGTGGCTCGACTCGAAGCCGCGCGACGCCGCCTGGCTCACCCGCGCCGAGCAGGACGCGGTGCTGGATGCGATCGACGAAGAGCAACGCCAGCGCGCCGCCGCGCACCCGGTCAGGCCGTCGCTCGGAACCCTGCTGCGCGATCCGCAGATCCTGATCTTTTGCCTGATCTACTTCGCGGTATCGCTGACCATCTACGGCGCGACTTTCTGGCTGCCCAGCATCATCCACAAGATGGGCCATTTCAACGACTTCCAGGTCGGCCTGTTCAACTCGATTCCGTGGCTGATCTCGATCGCGGCGATGTATCTGTTCGCGATGCTCGCGGCGCGCTTCAAGTTCCAGCAGGCGTGGGTCGCGTGTGTGCTGCTGATCGCCGCGCTCGGCATGTATGCGGCCGGCCAGGGCGGCCCGGTGTTCTCGTTCGTCGCGATCTGCTTTGCTGCGATCGGCTTCAAGGCGGCCTCGTCGCTGTTCTGGGTGATCCCGCAGGGCTATCTCGACGCGCGGATTTCCGCCGCGGTGCTGGCGCTGATCAACTCGATCGGCAATCTCGGCGGCTTCGTGGCGCCGGCGACCTTCGGCTTCCTCGAACAGAAGACCGGCTCGATCGAGGGCGGCCTCACTGGACTCGCGGTGATGTCGGTGATTGCCGCCGGGGTCGTGTTCTTCTCGCGTATGAGCCCGCGCGAAGGATTGCCGGCCTCAGCGCATTGACCGTATCGAACAACCATATAGACACATTTTCAGAAACCTTCAGGAGACTCGATGAAAACACTAGAAGCTACGACGGCTGCCGCACGGACGGCCGTCGGACGATACCGATGGACCATCTGCGCGATGATCTTCGCGGCGACGACGATCAACTACATGGATCGTCAGATGCTCGGGCTGCTCGCGCCGCTGCTGCAAAAGGATATCGGTTGGAACCAGGTGCAGTACGCACAGACCGTGATGGTGTTTACGGTCGCCTATGCGGTGGGTCTCGCGATCTTCGGCCGCATCGCCGATCGCGTCAGCACGAAGAAGGTCTACGGCAGCGCGATGGCGCTGTGGAGTCTGGCGGCGATGCTGCACGCGGTGGCATCGACCGTGCCGGGTTTCGCGGTCGTACGCGGTCTGCTCGGCTTCGGCGAAGCGGCCAATTTCCCGGTCGCGATCCGCACTACCGCCACGTGGTTTCCGAAGAAGGAACGCGCGCTCGCGACGGGCTTCTGGAACATGGGCGCGACGATCGGCGGCATCGTGGCGCCGGCCTTCGTGCCGATCGCCGCGGTGATGTGGGGCTGGCGCGCGACGTTCATCGCGGGCGGCGCGACCGGGTTCGTCTGGCTGGCGGTGTGGTGGCTGGTTTATCGGCAACCTTCGGAGCATCCGTCGGTGTCGAAGGAAGAACTCGCCTACATCAATGCGGATCGCGAAGAAGTCGTCGAGCAGAAAGTCAGCTGGTTGTCGGTGCTTAAGTACCGCGAAACGTGGGCGTTCGTCTTCGGCAAGCTGCTGACCGATCCGGTGTGGTGGTTCTATCTGTTCTGGCTGCCCAAGTGGCTCAATGAGTCGCGCCATATCGATATCGCCCACATGGGCCTGCCGCTGATCGCAATCTATACGATGTCGTCGATCGGCAGCGTGGCGGGTGGCTGGCTGTCGTCGCGTTTGATGGCGCGCACCAACCGGCCGAATTTCGCGCGCAAGCTCACGATGCTTATCTGTGCATTGTGCGTGGTGCCGATCGCAACGTTGTCGGCATTCCAGAGCCTGTGGTGGGCGGTGCTCGCCGTTGGTCTCGCGGCAGCGGCGCACCAGGGCTGGTCGGCGAATCTCGTCACGACGGTCGGCGACGTGTTTCCGAAGCCGGTGGTCGGCACGGTGGTCGGTATCGGCGGCGTGGCGGGGATGGTCGGATCGTTCTTCTTCTCCGGCGTGATCGGCGAGACCTTGCAGCGCACTGGGAATTATTGGGCGCTGTTTACGGTCGGCGCATCGGCGTATCTGGTTGCGCTTGGCATCATTCATCTGTTGATGCCGCGGATGACGGCGGTGAAGTTGCGCGATTGATGTAACGTTTATCGGTGACACAACCGGAGGGCGGGGGACGCATGATTGGTGTCGTCGAGCTCGGCGCCGTGCTCGTCAACCGCCCGTCATGCAGATACGGTTCTCCACGAAGCGTGACGAACATTTCGTCGAGATGCCATGTACTACCCGGCTTATGTCGCGCCGCTTTGACCCGATGAGCAAAGCCCTTACCAAACTTGTCAAACCAGCATCGGATGGTCTCGTATGTCACGATCACGCCGCGCTCGAACAGCAGCTCTTCGATGTCGCGCAGGCTCAACTCGAAGCGGAAATACCATCGAACCGCGCAGCTGATGACCCCGGCCGGAAAACGCTGACCGTGATAGAGCGATTTCGATTTTTTCATCACGCCATCTTACCGGCCTCGCAACCTGACAAAGCCCCAATATTTAGTCGGCGATGCGTAAGCGGCAAGCGTGTCAGCGGCGGTTGAAGCGTCTTACGACGCAATAAAAGATCCACGGGTGGATCTTGAGCATGGTCATAGTGATGGAAAGCTTCAGATGCCGATCGGCAAACAGGCCAAGCAGGTGCTTCACGCGCAGCTTCTCCGATACGCTTTGCAGAATAGGGCTCGCGAGGCGGTAGGTCGGCGCGGTGATCGCGGTCTGAAACGCGATCGCGCGGAATGCCCAGCTGTATTTGAGCCGGAAGAAGAGGCGCTTATAGTCGGTAATCGGGAGGGACGCGGTATTTTTTTCCACGCGGTCCATGATGGCAAAAAGGTCGACGACCTGCGGGTTGAAGCGTCTCGAAATTCCTGATTCACGGATCATGTATGAATAGAGGTTGTCCGGAATGAGGCGCACCACTTTCGAGTTGGCGAGCGTTTGCACCGACACGCAAACGTCTTCGAAGATGAGACCGCACGGATGATCGGCTGCGACGAAGATGGAGCGGCGCACAAGCTTGTTCCAGCAAAAGGCTTGCAGCTTGAGTTCTAGAATTTTCTGGACGGCTTCCACGCCAGTGATAATGCCGTCGCCGGAATCGATCCGAGCGTTGACGGCGCCATCGGAACTAATGCGCTCGGCGGCGAAAATGACGACATCGGCATTGTGCTGGTCGGCTTCGCGCAGCACGGTGCAAATGAGATCGCGATGGACGTGGTCGTCGCTGTCAACGCAGAGCACATAGTCGCCCCGCGCTTCCGATGCTGCGATTTTTCGCGTTTCAGCGAGCCCTTTGTTGTCGATGTTTCTGATTAACTTCCACGAAATGCGATCCTGTTGCGCGAGAACCCGGGCGGCGATTTCACCGGAGCGATCGGGGCTGCAATCGTCGACGGCGATGATTTCGAAATCGGTGCAGGATTGTGACAGCAGTGAGTCGAGACAGTCCTCGATATAGTCCTCGACCTTGTAGATAGGCAGCAGAACGCTGATTCTCGGCTCTGACATAGACAATGCTCCTGGAGGTAAACGAGGCGTGAACTACCCGTTCTATATCGAAAAATCTTGCTTCGCGAAGAAGACAACTAATCACGAATCATGTGGGGAGCAAATCGGGCCGACCTGATGTGCCGGCAGTCTGGGCCTACCAAGATCGCCAGCAACTGAAATAAGCAGACAATTAATGGGTAAAACGGGACGATGCCGTCGCGGCGCAATCACAAGACAAAGTCGACCAGCATGCGGCCGGGAACGAAGTACTCTCAAGACTAGATGTAAATACATCGCTGCACCAATATATTGTAGGAATCGGCACAAATTGGTGAGGTATTGGCGTATTCCACCACTGCGGCAGTGGACGAGGCAAGTATGTCAAATAGGAATTTTTTAATGAAATCGTTTTTGCGATGAGTAGACGAATATGCCAACAGATATCAATTAAATCGGGTGTGTGAGCGACGTGTCGTCAAATTAGCTGGATAACCCGCGCCCCAATGCTATTCGCATGAGTTTGCGAACGCCTTCATCGCGGCCGACTCTCTCTTCGGCGTTACTGATCAACCTCTGCATCACATCCGCGGGATAGATCTCGTCGAAAAGCTGATCGGATCCAGTACTGGCAAACACGTGATGCAGGAATGACCCCTCTGGTGGACAGACCCGTTTGAACACGCCAAGTTTAACCACACGATTATTCCAAAATTTAAGCGTATATGCATTGGTGCAAAGCGCAGCGCACTCTTCGAAATGGTGGGGCAAAAAGACCTTATAATAGGAATCGGCATGCACCGGGTAAAACACTTTTTCAGGCAAGCCGGCCTTTGCACCATAGACTTCCGTCAAAATATGGGAGCCAGTAGCACGCCATTTTATATCCGTGTTTTCCATCGCTTCTACCCGCTGAATTACATCATGCAGCCGTGGATTCCGCGGGTCGAGGCGCAGGAGTGCGGTGCAAAGCAGATCCGGCTTTCCCCGGCCGACCAAGTCGCCCGCAATGTTCAGGTCAAATCGTCTCAGGAGAAGAATATCTGTGTCCGCCCAGATTTCATCGGTTTTGGTAAACATTATTAACCGGAAATAATCTGTGAAATGCGCCATTGAAGGAACGTCATTAACGGGAAAAGCGCTCAGCGAGTCAGCAGAAAGGATCGACCGGGCGTCCTTTTCGATCACGCCTTTTGGCAAGTTGCTAATGGGTTTGTAACTATATACAGCGATTTCGCTGCCATAAGCAGTGAACGTGTTCAAACAAGCGATTTCATAAGGAGATAATTCCGGCCAATTCCAGAACGTTGCAAATTTCGCATCGCTCATAATTTACCTCCCTCGATTTGCTTCGTTGAGAGCATCGCTGCGTTGCTGCATACCATTGGAGGCTCGGCATAGCGTGCCGTACGCGAGGAGGTGATTGCACCGGACTACGCGATACAAGATTTTATACAGAACTAAATGCGATCTGTAGAGCATGTCCGTTTTCGCCCGACTAATGTCGCCAATGGTTGAGCGTGATTAATGAATCATTTAATCGAAAATCTCCGCCATCGCCAAGTCGATCCTGACATTCATCACAACTGCCGACGGCTTGGTCAGGTTGCGAGACCGGTGGGATAATGGCGTGATGAACGCGGCAGCGATACGGTATTCGCGTCACTCACACGCATTATCATTCTCAACGGCTCGAGCGCCTTTCCGGAGCCTGCTGTATTGGCCACGTTGTGGGCTTGATATGATGAAGCCACGGGAGATACTCTTTCAGCAGCCTCATAAAACTGACGATATCTTTCCGTCGCACCGGATTGCTGCCCTTTACCGCATGAATGAACAACATTGGATTGCCCAGTCGACCGCTCGCATATGATTTGCCTGCATCGCTTGTTTTGCCACGAATGACCTTTATCGGAGTGCCCAGCATCCCGTATTGCGCGAGCGTCTGATTCAATTCAAACGTTGGGCTCGTAGTTGAATCGTCTCCCATGCCGCTCCCAGCCGAACCGACCGGGCGTGTATGGAACACGGGAAAACGATCAATAATGCCAACCTTTCCAAAAGAAGCGACCCACTTGGGCCACAAGAAATCGAGGCCCCAGCCTGATTTGTTCATCCCAAAGCTGTGTTTTATCGCATGCAAAGCATTCGAAGATAAACATGGCATCATCAACTCCACGAAATTTGTTTCGCGAAATTCAAACTCATTGTTTCGCAACGTCGTTTGGTGACCGAAATAGCTTCTCTCGTCGAGAGACGGTTGCGCGAGTGCGAAATTCTCTCGTTCTACATATTCGAAGAAATCGTTCACGGTTTGGACGTCCGTCAGGATGTCGTCGTCCGGGAGCCAGATGTAACGATACTGCAGAATCAATTGGGAATTTTGCAACATGAAGTCGTTGAGACCTTCCCATTTTGATCCTTTGAATCGATGTATGGCTTTGGCAAAGATGTCCGCATAATCTTCGTTCTTCCCGTAGTAACTCAGCATCAAATCAAAGTTTGGGGCCTGCCCGCCGCTGAACCATTGCGGATGCAAGGAACTGTCTCCACACCTCAGAACGACCAGGTATTTGTTCATCTTTCAATTTCCCTATGCGTAGAAGCAGATTGCGCGGCACGTAAAAGACAGTCACTGGCGAAGAATTGCATTTGACAGACACCAACCGCGCGAAATCATGAAACGACACACTCCGCTCGGCGACGCGCGCCCTTGCTCATTTCCACAGCGTGCGCACTCGCCGATAGATCGCGCGACTGACACGCTTCGACGCTTCAAGCGTCCCCTTGGTGGCCTGCGGCGGGTGATCTTCGAGCCACCGCAACCGTGCTTCGATATCGCGTTCGCGGTCCGTGTAGAGTGAAATCGGAAAGGGATGGCCGAGCCTCGCGTCGTAAAGCGCGCGAGCGGCATCGACGATGTCGCGGTTCTCCTCGCGCTGGGTGAAGTACGCCATGTGCACGAATGGCACGCTGCGCGCACAGACGATTCTCAGCCGGTGCCGCGCACAGTAGACATGCATCATGTGCTCGTCGTCCTGCCCACCGTCGTCGATCATGTCCCATAACTGCTTGCGAAAAAGAATGCAGCCGATCGAATAGCGCGATTCTGAGGGCACTTCGCAAGGTTCGAGCGCCCGAGTGGCGGCGATGAAAGCATCAGGCTGCAGCGTCGTCCGTTCATGTAGCCAGCGCGCGATATGCGGATAGCCCCATATCGTGCCATTGGTGCCTTTCTCGATCTGGTCAGCAGGGATGATTCGCATCGGACAGCGACCGTCCCCGGCGGCACCGACGAAATGCGGACGCGCCTGGTTCGTGAAGTACTCGCGTTCCAGACTCATCGCACGCATCACTTCAGGGAAGCCCCAGTTGTTGTTGTTGATGAGCGGGGTGACATAGGCAAGCCCGTTCCCGCTTTCCTTTTCCACCGCGTCGTACGTGGCGAGCATCTTGTCGAGCCACCCGCCGGCGATCGGGAACGCGTCGTCGTCCACCTTGCAGATCAGGTCGATTTCGGCGAACGCCGGCTGCGAGAGTAGTTTCTTGATCGTGCGATAGGGGGGGCCAGGTGGAATATCGTCGACGACACGAACGACGCCCGGAAAAAGCCTTGCGTAGCGCCGCGCGACGGCAAGCGTGCGTTCCGCGTCATAGCCGCCCCTGCAGTTCTGAAGCAGGATGAACTCTACGCCTGTCGGCCGGTACGCCATGTGACTGGCGAGGGTCAGTTCAAGCGCTGCGTAGTCGCGACAGAGCAGGACCAGAATGGCGACTCGCCTCAATCCCGCGTTTGAGCCGGATGCAGTCATGCTACTCCTTCGTAGGACGAGTACATTGCGCAATGAAACACTTGACCACGTACTTTTTCATCTCTCAATTTCTCTATGCGTAGAAAGCATGTTGCGGGACACGGAAGAAAGAGTTAGCGGCGAAGAATTGCATTTGATCGACGCCGACCGCGCGAAACCTGGAACCGTTACTACGGCGAGCCCGATGCGCACGCGAACGAAGAGACGTTCAAGTACACGCTCCAAATCTTTCAGGCAATCCAGGCAAGCTCTCGGTTGCCACCAGTCAGAGCTTTCTTACCACTGCTCCTTAGACGAGTCCTTCTACTGCTTTGAGCGCCGCACCAACGACCTGGTCCATGTTGTAATAGCGATACTGCGCCAGCCTGCCCACAAAAGTCACATCGGTAACTGTCTCCGCGAGCGCGCTGTAGCGCATGAACAATGCCTCGTTTTCCTTGCGCGGAATCGGGTAGTACGGCTCGCCTTCGGCTCTCGGATACTCCTTTACAATCGAAGTCCCCCGATGCTGTTGCCCGGTGAGGTGCTTGAACTCCGTAATCCTCGTATATTCGTGATCGTTCGGATAGTTGATGGTACCCGTCGTCTGAAAACGCTCCACGTCGCTCAGATGCTGGTGTTGAAAGTGGAGGCTGCGGTACGGAAGCTTGCCGAACCGATACCCGAAATACGCGTCGATCGGACCAGTGTACACAACGTGTCCACATTCGATATTCGCTTTCACCACGTCATAGTCGGTCGACAGACGCACGTCGATATTTGGACTGTCAAGCATCTTTTCGAACATCGCGGTGTAGCCGTGCGCCGGCATAAATTGAAAAGTATCGGTGAAGTACCGGTCGTCGTCGTTCGAACGCGTTGGTATTCGCGCAGCGACACCCGCAGACAATTCAGACAGATCGAGTCCCCATTGCTTGCGCGTGTAGCCACGGAAAAACTTGTCGCACAGATCCGGGCCAACGCTGCTCAGCACCACGTCCTCGCTGGTCGTATTGACCTCTCGCGCTTCACGTACCGACTCAAGGAACGCTATCGTGTCCTGCTCGCTCAGATCGAGTCCATATAGCTTGTTGATCGTCGTGCGATTGATCGGTATCGGATACAGATCCCCGTCTACATAAGCCTTTACGCGATGCTCGTAGAAGCGCCAATCGGTAAAACCCGACAGGTATTCGAATATCCGCTTACTGTTCGTATGAAAGATGTGCGGACCATACGGATGGATCAGCACACCGTTCTCATCTTCACGGTCATATGCATTGCCGCCAATATGATTGCGCTTGTCTACGACTAGCACACGCTTGCCGCTTGCCGCCAGACGTTCGGCACAGACGGCGCCTGCAAAGCCGGCGCCTACGATAAGGAAGTCATAATTCATCTCTGCGCATCCTCGTATAAAAAGCCGGAATCTTGCATTTGATCAGGTGGAGAGCCATCAAGGTCGTAACCAGAAATTCGGTGGCAAGCACTGACATTGCCGCGCCCTGAGCGCCGTAAGCCGATGCAAGCGGCACGAGCAGGGCAAGGTTGATCAAGCCGCAGACGACCAGTATCTCGCTGACTCTCTTCTTCATGCCGAGCGGCAGCATCACCTGAACGCCGAGTACATTGTTCAGACAGATGAGCAACGGCAGGAGGGACATCCACTTAAGGACGATGACCGCTGGTTCGTACCCAGGTCCCACGGCGATGCGAATGATCAAATCGGCGCCGGCCCAGAGCGCGACCGAAGCCAGCAACATGGTCGAGCCCCCCAAGTAGAGCATCTTGCGCACCAGCCCGAACGCCTTTTCGGAGTCTTCGGAAAAGAGCGCCGTCACGCGCGGGTAAATTGCGTTGGCGAACGGTACGAGCGGCGCCTGGGCGACGTTCCGAATCTTGTCGGCTACGCCAAAGTAGCCAACAGCGACGTCTCCCGCAATAAATCCAAGCAACACGCTATTAGTGGTTGTGTACAGACTGATCGCTGCCGTGGAAATGAACATGTGCCAGCCTTCACGAAGCGCTTCGATGACGTCCGCCATGCTCGGCATCAAGGGGATGATCAGTCGGTTTTTTGCGATCAGGATCGATGCGACGACTCCGGCAGCAATCACGCTCATCGAACTGATGAGCGACGCGATCCACGTGTCGGCCGGCGAGTGCACCAGGAAGAACGTTAGCGGAAGCAGTAGCATCCGCGCGCTCAACGTGGAGACCGTAGTAAACGTCATCTGCTCCAGGCCCTGGAAAAGCCACTGTGGAAACAGGACCGTTCCGATAACGACCGGATAGGTAGCCAGCAGAACCGGCAGCAGTTCGCGCAATCTTGCTACGAAGAAAGCCGCTACAAGCAGGATGGCGAAGCAGACCAAAGCGATAAGCGCCTTTGCGCCTTGCGTCGCCCAAAAGATCTTCGATACCGCGTGCCGATCTTTTTGGACCCGTGCGACGTGAGCAGTCGCTGACCAGTTAAAACCGTAGTCCGTCAGCAGCACGAGATAACCAACCAAGGCTTGCGCGAAGACGTACGCGCCAAAGTGTTCCGGGCGCAGAACACGCAACAGGTAGGGAAATGTTGCAAGCGGCAGCAGCATGTTGGCTGCTTGCAGAACTGACAGCGCAACGATGTTGTGTCGGAGTGGACTCGTCATGAGTTAGCCGTTGTCAATACATCGATGAAGGATCGCTTGGAGACATATCTTTATATCCCCTGGGCGGAGTGCGAGTAAGGTCTCCGCGGAAGCGAATACCTGATCAGGCCAACGCCGGTTGGGCCTTGCTGCCGGCTCCCCGACCCTTCGTCCGAGGAAGCTACCGCTACCGGCAATAAGCCGCACGACTCGTTTACGGTGCGCCACGAATTTCATCCGAGTCGTACAACAGTGACGCATCCGCGCCGGACCAGTGCTGACTTTGGCGGACCTCGACATCACTGTCATTAACAAGCACCTAAAATAGATTTCAAATTCCTGGCGAGCTCCGGTATCAAGCAACCAGTTCGCCAGCCTGCTCTTGGGACCGCGCGGCTCGTCAGTAAACGCCACCTTTGTCGATGTTTCTGACGAGCTTCCAGGGAAGGCGATTCTGTTGCGCGAGAACCTCCGGCGGCGATTTCACCGGAGCGATCTGGGCTGCTGTCGTCGCCCTTGTTTCGCGAAAAACGTTGTTGGAGCAAACCGGGCCGACCTGAAATGCCGGTCGTCTGGGCCCACCAGAATCGCCAGGAACTGAAATAAGCAGACAATTGATCAGGTTAAACGGGTTTGTGCCGTTGCGGCGCAATCACGGGAAAGGTCGACCAGGTGCGGCCAGGAAACGAAGTACTTGAGGAATTTGTACATGCTTCGCTGCACCAATGTCAGGAACCGGCACAAATTGGAGAGGTATTGGCGCGTTCTCCACTTCGATAGTGGATCAGGCAAGTATGTCAATAGATATCTACAAACCGGCGTGAGAGCGTCGCCATGGGATGGTTGGGGAGTACCTTTACGCGTCCGCCTCGCTGCCGGTGACAAAGTAGTCTCCGCCACTCGTTTGGCGGGGCCTACCGTGGCCACTTCGGCGCCATCGGTCTAGACGGTATGAGAGTCACCGCCATGAACAAGCGCTGCGCGCACTCGATTCGATAGATAGCAACGCATGCTCTGCGTTATGTGCCAGATGACGCATTTCGCAGGGTCAGCGGCAATGGAGGCTTCTCATGAAGCAATGGACGACGTCATGGTGACGTAGACCTCCGGCCGCTCGTCGCATCGCGCTTGCCAGTCACGACATACCACGCTCGGCGACCGTTTTTCAATAGCGTGCGCATTCGCCGATAGATCGCGCGACTGACACGCTTCGACGCTTCAAGCGTCCCCTTGGTGGCCTGCGGCGGGTGGTCTTCGAGCCACCGCAACCGCGCTTCGATATCGCGTTCACGGTCCGCGTAGAGTGAAATCGGGAACGGATGGCCAAGCCTCCCGTCGTAAAGCGCGCGAGCGGCATCGACGATGTCGCGGTTCTCCTCGCGCTGGGTGAAGTACGCCATGTGCACGAATGGCACGCTGCGCGCACAGACGATTCTCAGCCGGTGCCGCGCACAGTAGACATGCATCATGTGCTCGTCGTCCTGCCCACCGTCGTCGATCATGTCCCATAACCGCTTGCGAAAAAGAATGCAGCCGATCGAATAGCGCGATTCTGAGGGCACTTCGCAAGGTTCGAGGTCCCGAGTCGCAGCGATGAAAGCATCAGGCTGAAGCGTGGTCCGTTGATGTAGCCAGCGCGCGATGTGCGGATAGCCCCATATCGTGCCATTGGTGCCGATCTCGATCTGCTCCGCAGGGATGATTCGCAGCGGATAGCGCTTGTCCCCGTCGGCCCCGACGAAATGCGGATGCGCCTGGCTCGTGAAGTATTCGCGCTCCAGGTTCATCACGCGCATCACCTCAGGGAAGCCCCAGTTGTTGTTGTTGATGAGGGGAGTGACGTAGGCAAGCCCGTTCCCGCTTTCCTTTTCCGCCGCGTCGTACGTGGCCAGCATGTTGTCGAGCCACCCGCCGGCGATCGGAAACGCGTCGTCGTCCACCTTGCAGATCAGGTCGATTTCGGCGAATGCCGGCTGCGAGAGTAGTTTTTTGATCGTGCGATAAGGTGGGCCAGGCGGAATGTCGTCGACGACCCGAACGATGCCCGGAAAAAGTCTTGCATAGCGCCGCGCGACGGCAAGCGTGCGTTCCGCGTCATAGCCGCCCCTGCAGTTCTGAAGCAGGATGAACTCGACGCCTGGTGGCCGGTACGCCATGTGACTGGCGAGGGTTAGTTCGAGCGCTGCGTAGTCGCGACAGAGCAGGACCAGAATGGCGACTCGCCTCGATGCCGCGTTAGAACGGGATGCAGTCATGCTACTCCTTCGTAGGTGCCGACGAGCACATTGTCTAAGGAAAATACATGCGAGTATCGGGACACACTGAATTTGGCGTCGTCTACATCACGAATTTACGAACACCAACAGTGCCGATGCTAATAACCGCGCCTCAGGTCGCAGCACCGATCGCGGCTACTTAAGAGACAAGACGGGGACACGCCGGTTCATCATAGTACAAGCAATGATGAAGTGAAGTCGCATTCCATAGCGCGTCGCCCCACCTCTCGACGGCGAACGGTTACTTCAAGTATTGAGGCAAACAACTGCCGACCGGAAATTGCGCGACAGTGATGGCGGTGGGCGGCATGGCTATCATGACGCCCAACTCGCGCTACGTTTAGAAGCTCGGGGAGCCTTGTATTTGCGCGGGCGAGAGCAACGTCAGCTCGCGCGCGTCACCGCGACGGCGATGCGGCGCGCGCGCCGGGATCTCGATGCCCTCCAGCCAGGCGTTGAGTTCGGCAAGCGTGAAGCCGCGTTGCGCGAGCGCCAGTGGTGACGGAAAGCGGCGCCGTTCAAGGCGCGTGTACCAGAGCGCGAAGCCGGTGCGATCCCACTCACCTGAGCGCGGAGGAACGCCTCGACGACATCGAATTGCGACGGGTCAGCAGGACACGCGCAGCGGCGCGATACTGCGAATCACTGCGCGCAATCAGAGCAGAGTGGCTATGCTTGCGAAAAAGTTACGTTTCGCTAACGGGTTTAGCAGTCAGAGGCCATAGGCATGAACCACGTGGTCGCCACCAGCGACGAAGACTTGCCCGTTCACGACCATCGGCGACGCGAAGTTGCCCTCGCCGTTCTGAGCTGGCGTGTATTGGTCGTGGAAGAGTATGGTCCCGTCCGCTGCATCCAATGCATAAAAGTCGTTGCCCAAACCGTCTGCGTAATACACCACACCATTTGCGGCGACGGGCGGGATAGCCGGGTTGAACGCGACTTGGTTCAAGCCGACTTGCGCCGTCCACACGGGTTTGGGGTTCACAGTACAGTTGCTGTCGATCGACAGTGCAATGACCCCGTGCTGGTATAAGTTGTTGCTCCCCGAACCGCCAGGGGACACGACGTAAAGCCGATTCAGCACCGGGTCGAATGCAGGAAGGCCTATGTTGCTGCCGTCGGCTGAAGTTTGGGAAATCGTCAACTTTTCAATGGGGCCCTGCTGCTGAATAGTGGCTCGGTTATAAATGAACAGGTTGCCGGACTTGTTGTAGGCCGCGAGCATCGTCGGGCAGGTGGGACGCTGAAAGAGCAATGCTGTAGCGCCGAAGTCGACGTCCGTGAGGGGCGGAGAAAGCGGCGAGTTCGACGCCGCTACCGCCAGGGTCGGCGTGAGCTTCACGACGTGCTCCGCGAACGCGGCATTTTCCGGCTGGGCGAATGCGTTGCCCGTGAGTGCATAGACGACCGTCCCATCCGGCGGAATCGATACGCCGCCCATACCCCATACACCGCCCCCATCTGGCCCGGTTGCGCCGGTTGGATACCAGCGTTGCAGAATCGCAGCTGGGTTTGTGGTGGACGCGCGGACGACCTGTCCATGGTACGGCTCCGTATCGCAGGGGTCGCCGGCTGTCGCCACGTATATCGACGAATTGTCGGGACTAAGCGTCAAGCCGCCATAGACCATCGTTCTTGGAGTAGCGTTGTTTGGGTCGAGAAGTAGCAGGTTGAAGCCCGGGAGATCCACGCCGGTCTGGAGGTTGTACGCATGCAGGTAGCCTCGCCCGCTCACAACGAAAATCCGGTTGTCGGCATGGTCGATGACGGGCGTGCCCTGCACCCCGATCTTGCCTTGGAACAGCCCCTGGCAGGCCGACGTCAAGATAGCTTGAGGGATAGGGGCGCTTTTCCAAATGATATGCCCTGTCGCGGCATTCAGTGCATATGTACTGTTCCCCTCTGTCCCAACATAGACGATGTCGGTTGGCACCCCGTTGATCATCACCCCGACAGCCAGTACCGGCTGAGTCAGGATGGCACCGTCCAGCACAGGCGAGTCCCAGTGCTTTACCAACGTCCTAACGTTGGTCTGGGTGAGCACCGTCTCGACTGAGTTATACCCAGTCCGCTGCCTGTTCATACCAAACGTCGGCCAGTCGGTCGTCGTAAAGGTTGGCGCCGCGACGGCCCCTGGTGTCCGGCTCAATGTAGCGGCAGTCGCTGCTTCGGGAGCCTGGTACGGCGTATCCACCGCCGGCCCGCGATCGTCGAGGAATTTATTCGGATTGATCTTGTCTCCGCCGTTCTGTTTGTCCACGTCCGATCCATCGAGGGCGGCGGCTGGCGGCACTTTCGGTCCGACGCCATGCGGGTGCGGGCCATGAGGGAATGGGTTCAGTGCGTTTGACGACGCCTGAGCGGCTACTGCAAGACCCGGCGCAGATGCCGCTGCCGGTGCCGCGTTCGAACTTTGCGCTTGTGCGCCCGAGCCCGCCATGCAGGCGAGGATCAAAACTGCAACGAGCCGAGAAGCGTCGATAACGTTGTGTGCGCTCTTCATGTAGCCACCTCTTGCAAATATTGCTGTTAGCATTGGGTAGACGGCGCACCGCGACTTCTCGCCTCGATCTACTAATTCATACGCGCTTTGCTAACGTGAGGTTAATCGTAGGCCATCTAAAACCAACCGCAAGAAATGGCCGCGATGGACTACCGTCTGGCGGACGGGGAATTGTCCCTATTGAGTAATGCAAGGCTCACACACCGTTCGGCTGCTTCATCCGAATGCGCGATTTCGCTGGAAGCAGATCGGCACATCCGGCCACCCCGTCCAGAGCCGTTTTCAATCAACGTGCCATCCGCCGCCGCTACGCTGACGTTGCGGCCGAAGGCAAGCCAAATGATCGATCGATCCATCGCCAAGCAGATTGTCGAGCTCATCAAGAGCGAAGGACTCGACGCCGGCGCGCACCTGCCCGCACAGATGCTCGCCGACCGTCTGCGCGTCTCACGTTCCCCCGTGAACGAAGCGCTCGCGTTGCTGCACGAGAAAGGCATCTTGACGCGGGAAAAGAATCGCGGCTTCTTCCTCGCGAAGCCGCTCTCCGAATCTTTTGCGGACGTGGACGACGAACTGCGCCTCGCCGAGACCGACGTCGTGACGCGCGCCTATTTCCAGATCGCCGACGACCGCCTGAAAAACGAATTGCCCGACGAATTCTCGGAGCAACTGATCCGCACTCGCTACGGACTGACCAGCGCGCAACTGACCGCCGTGCTCGGCCGCATCGCGCGGGAAGGATGGGCCGAACGCAAACCTGGCTATGGCTGGCAGTTCTCGCCAATGCTGACCACGCCCGACAGCCTGCTAAAGTCGTACCGGCTGCGCCTCGCGCTCGAACCGGCGGCACTGCTCGAGCCCGGCTACCGGCTCGAGCGCAAGGTGCTGGAGCGGTGTCGCGAGGTGGAGAAGCATCTGCTCGCGGGCGGCATCGAAACAGATACCGCCGACCAGTTGCACGATCGCGGCGTGCGCTTTCACGAGTCGCTCGTCGAGGCTTCGGGCAACAGCTTTTTCATCGACACTATCCGGCGCGTGAACCGCGTGCGCCGTCTGCTGTCGTATCGCTCGATGCAGCATCGCGAGCGCTATGTCGAACACGCGAAGCAGCATTTGCATCTGCTCGAACTGCTGGAGCAAGAGCGCAACGAAGAAGCGTCGGAAGCGATGCGTCAGCATCTGCTGCACACGCTCGACGCGCTGTCCCGCATCAGCGAACTCCTTGAACCCTGAGACCGCCGTTCGCCCTGAACGCGGTCGCCACGAGAACCTCCATGACTATCGATCCCTCCGTCGTCACCGCCTTCACGCCCACGGGCAAGCTGCGCGCGTCGATCAATCTCGGCAATCCGATCCTCGCTAATCGCCATGCCGGGTCCGGCGAGCCGTTCGGCGTATCGATCGATCTCGCGCGCGCGTTCGCCACGAAACTAGGCGTCGAACTGGAACTGGTGGTATTCGATACGGCCGCCAAATCGGTGCAGGCCGTCAGCGAGGAACGCGCGGATTTCGGCTTCTTCGCGATCGATCCATTGCGCGGCGAAACGATTGAATTCACCGCGCCGTATGTACTGATCGAAGGCTTCTATCTGGTGCGCGACGACTCGCCGGTGCGGTCGAATCAGGATGTGGATCAGGCGCACAACCGGGTCGTCGTCGGCAAAGGCAGCGCGTACGATCTGTTCCTCACACGCGAGCTGAAAGCCGCGCAGATCGTCCGCGCGCCGAGTTCACCGAGTGTCGTGCCGACGTTCATCGAACAGCAGCTGGAAGTGGCGGCAGGCGTGAAGCAGCAACTCGAAGCCGATGCGAAGCAAACGGCCGGCCTGCGCCTGCTCGACGAGCGCTTCATGGTGATCCGGCAGGCGATGGGTGTACCGAAGAGCCGCGGCGAAGCGGCGGCTCGGGCGCTGCGTTCGTTCGTCGAAGACGTGAAAGCGTCGGGCTTCGTGGCGGAATCGCTCGCGCGGCATGGGATCGCCGGGGCGTCCGTAGCGCCTGCGGAGTAGCCGTCGGCTCCAAGCCGACACCGCATAGCAAGCGGGGCGGAACAGAAAGGCGGAGCCGCGCCCGATACGTCGGCGCCGCCCCGCCACAAACTACCCTGACCAACCCTCAAACGAGCGTAGTCTGCACATCCACGTTGCCGCGCAACGCCTTTGAATACGGGCAGGTCAAATGCGCGCGCTCGATCAACGCGTCCGCCACGTCCCGCTCGACACCGGGAAGACTGACGAACAGACGCGCCTGAAGGAAATAGGCGCCATCGGTGGTGCCGAGATCGATTTCGGCATCGACGCTCGTATCGGGGGGCAAAGACACGTGCAGCGCGCGCGCAGCCAAACCGAGCGCACCGATGTAACACGCCGACCAGCCGGCAGCCAGCAACTGCTCGGGGTTCGTTCCAACTCCCGAGGTGCCGGGCGACGACAGCTTGATGTCGAGACGGCCGTCCGAGCTGCGCGCGGCGCCTTCGCGGCCGCCGGTCGTATGGGTCTTGCCGGTGTACAGCACGTTTTCGATGCGGGTCATGGTGGCTTACTCCTGTTGATCCAGTGATGTTGATATCTGCAAATCCGGGCTCGAACTCGCGTTGGACGTATTTGAACGCGCCGACGTATCTCGCATGTGTCTGGATCAGCGGGTTTGGTATGCGCACGTATCCGCGGGCCGCGCAGATACATTGCGATACAAGGAGCGGCGCGCGGCCACTAGCGCACGCCATCGCGCCCGTCGCTTCATTCAGCGACGCCGGTCGAAATACCGCCGCAGCAGATAGTTCGCGGTCGAGCCATGCAGCAGCACCGACAACACGATCGCATCGAGCACCGCTGGCAGCAGCGGCGTCATCGCGCCGCGCGCGTATTCGAGGCCGAACATCAGGTAGTAAAACGCGCCGACACCGCGAATCCCCATCCATGCCATCAGGTACCGCTGGCTGCTGTCGATGCGCGCAGCGATCATCGCGACGACGACGGACAGCGGCCGTGCGACGAAAAACAGAAACACCGCGGGCAACACGGCGCGCACGTCGAGCATCTCGCGCCAATGCGCAGACACGACGCAGCCGATGATCAACATCAGCGACAACTCCGCGAGCCGCTCCATTTCGCGCGTGAAGCCCATCATCGATTCGGCGAGGACCGCATGCGCCTTTTCCGGGTCTTTCGCGACTTCGGCCTTTTCGCCGTGCTGCACTTCGTCGAGCACTTCGGACGGATTCTTGTCGCCGGTCGAGCGCAATTCCTCGTGACGCACGGTGACGCCCGCCACGAATACCGCCACGAACGCATACGCGTGCACCAGCAGCGCCGCGCCGTATGACGTCGCCATCAGCCCTAGCGCGAGAAAACCGTCGAGACCGATCGCTTCGCCGTAGCGGGTGCGCAGCAAGAAGATCGCGCGCGCGAACACGATTGCGGATACGCAGCCGACCGCGAGCGCGCTGACGATCCCCCACAGCACCGAGCCGGCGAATTGCACGCCGCTGCCGGAGCCGAACAGTCTCGCGCCGGCAAGCGTCAGACCCAGCACCGCAAACGGATAGGCGGCGCCGTCGTTGAGCCCGCCTTCACCCGACAAAGCGAAGCGCACGGGTTCGTCGTCGCCGGCCTGGGTCACGCGCAACTCGTTGGCGAGCACCGGGTCGGTCGGCGCGAGCGCTGCCGCGAGGAACAACGCCGCGCCGTCCGCGCGTCCGGTCAGCCAGGCGGTGAAGCCGAACATCAAGGCGACGGTGACGATCATCGCGGGCCCGCCGAGCCGCAGAGGCAACCACCACAACGGATTGCGCAGCCGCACGCGCAGATGCATGCCGATCGAAAACAGCGACACGACGAGCCCGACTTCGGCGAGCGTCGCGAGCAGCACGGTATCGGCGAGCAGATCGACACCGACGAGCCCGGACACGGCCGGACCGACCGCCACGCCGACCAGCAGATAGATCATCGCGCCGGTCAGCGGCAAGCGGCGGATCGGCCCGCGCGCGACCGCCATGAACGTGAGCAGTGCGCCAATCAGCAGGAACCAGACCGGTTCGTTTCTCATGGCGGAATCGCGTGCGCAAGCGGCGACGGCGGCAACCGGGCCGCGTCGCCGCTAGTGCGCGCGGCTGGCACCGTGGGGCGCGCTCGCGCCCTGCTGACTGCGCTGTCCGTGCTGAGCCGCGGCCTGGTTCGCGCGCCCCGCCTGTTCGCGTTTCGTCTGGTCGCGGGCCAACTCGCCGGGTGGCGTGCCCGACTGGCCTGCTGTGCCCGCGCCGCCTTCGGTGCCCGCGTCTTTGCCGGCCTGCGCGAATAGCAACGGTGGCGCGGCGACAGCCGGCCGAGTCCCGGCCCACTCGACGGCTTGCGCGCAGACGAAGTCACCCGCAACACTGAACATCGCGGCAATGGTCAAGCGCTGTACAACCTTGTTCATGAGCGGCTCCCCGGTTTGGACAAGCTGGATATGCACTGTCCGCTCCGTTGCAAGCCGCGTTCCTCGCTCACACACCGAATGGAAAAGTCTCCGCCGCGTGGTACTTCTCGTCGGCGGAAACGGGCAGCGTGGTCACCGCGCTGGTGCGATCGAACCACACGAACGCATCGAACTGATCGGCCAGCGACGCTTCCGCGTAGTGGCTATACCGCTCGGTCTCCGGACGATAAATCACGCCGATGAAGCGCTCCAGCAGCGACGCGCGCAGCCGTTCGCGCAGCGCGTCGTGCACGCCGGGCCGCAGGTCGAGCAGAAAGCGTGCGAGGCCAGTGGCGTGCATGCTGAATTCGACGCTGCCGTCGAGCGATGGCCGCACGGTCTTCACTTCCATCGGTCCGTCCCAGTCGCTGGCCGCGGCGACCGTGCCGCTGTGCGTGCCGAAGCCGATCAGCGCCGCCGCGTCACCGAACTGCGCGCGGCACAGCTGCCCCAAATTGATCTCGTCCTGCACGCGACCCATCTGCGTGGCGCTCGCGTCGCCGATATGCGAGTTATGCGCCCACACGACCACACGCGCCTGCGGCCCGTGACTGTCGAGCGCATGACGCAACGTGTCGAACATATGCGTGTCGCGCAGATTCCAGCTTTGCGGTCCACCGTAATACATCGCGCGATAGTAGTGCTCGGCGACAGCCACGAGCCGCGCATTTTGCGCCGCGTCGAGGAAGCGTTCGCCGTCTTCCCGTGCATAGTCGAGCCGGCTTTTCAGGAGATCGCCGAGCTGGGCGACCACGTGCTCTTCGCACTGCGCGTAGCCGCCGCTCAACGCGGCGCGCCCATACACGGCGGGATCCTTCTGCCACGGACTGAGGCACCCATAACGCCCGCGCGCGATGCGCGCCGCGGCCGGGTCGACGCTGTCCAGATAGCGCAGCACCGCGTCGATCGATTCGGACAGGCTGTAGATGTCGAGCCCGTAAAAGCGCGTCTCGCTGTCGCGGTGCAGGGCATTGTGCGAGCGCAGCCACGCGACGAAGCTCATGAAATCGGTGTTGCGCCACATCCAGGTCGGAAAGCGGCGAAACGGTCGAGACCGCTCGCCGGGCATCGGCCGGTCGCGCACATGCCGGTCGATGATCGCGGCATCGGGCCAGTCGGCCTCGACCGCGATCATCGAAAAGCCGTGCCGCTCGACGAGGCGTCGCGTGATCGCCGCCCGCGCGCGATAGAACTCCGACGTGCCGTGACTGGCCTCGCCGAGCAGCACGACGCGCCGCCCGGCGAAGCGGTCGAAAAACGCCGCGAATTCCGCGGAATCGATGTCGGGTAACGGTTCGGCCGCGTCGCGAAGCGCGAGTTCGAGTGCGGCCGGCTTAGGCGCGGCCGGCTCAGGCGTGGGCCGCGAATCCTCATGCGGCACGCCGCCCGGCGCCGGCCAGCCGTCGTCACCGACGAGCGGCACGAAGCGCACGTCGGCGAATGCATGTTCGTCGTAATCGTGCTCGTCGCGCCGCACGATCTTCACGAGCCGCTGACGGCTCGGACTGCTGCCGACCGGCATCACGAGCCGTCCGCCGACCGCAAGCTGCACGCGCAGCGCCTGCGGCACACGCGGCCCGCCCGCCGCCGCGATGATCGCGTCATACGGCGCATGCGCGGCAAGACCCGCGGTGCCGTCGCCGACATGCACTTCGACATTCTCGTAGCCGAGCCGCTGCAAGCGCTCGCGCGCGCCCTCGGCGAGGCTCGCGTCGCGTTCGATCGAATCCACCCGGCCCGCGATCTCCGCGGCAATCGCGGCCGCATAGCCCGAGCCCGTACCGATGTCGAGTACACGGTCGCCGGGCTGCAATTCGGCGGCCGCAAGCATCTTCGCGACGATGTACGGCTGCGAGATCGACTGTTCGCCGCCGATCGGCAGCGGCGTATCGTCATACGCGAAGTCGCGCAGATCGGACGGCACGAACGCTTCGCGTGGCACGCGCCGCATCGCCTCGATCACGAAGTCGTCGCGCACGCCGCGTTGCACGATTTGCCGCTCGACCATCCATGCGCGCGCTTCGTCGAAATCGCCCATCGCCGCCTCCTCGCGAATGCGCAGCGCTGCGCGCGCCACGCATCGCGACGGGGCCGCGCGCGAGTTCGCTGCTCTTCCACGCTTCAGCAATGAGCATACCGCCGGCTTGAACCAATGGCGATGCGCGAAACGTGAAGCGCGCGCGGACCGATCCTTGCTGAGCTTTTGCACGAACAAAACGCCGGTCCGAATCCGTCGCACAACAAGGGCGAAAATCATGAACGTTCCCATGCAGGTCGTGTCCTTCCTCAGCTCGCGAGGTCTGAAGCTCGCGACCGCCGAATCCTGCACCGGCGGCCAGATCGCGTCGTATCTGGCTAGCGTGCCGGGTAGCGGCGCGTGTCTCGATGTCGGCTTCGTCAGCTACTCGCCGTCAGGCAAAGCAGGCTTTCTCGGTGTGCGGGAAAGCACGATGAAGCAATACGGGCTCACCAGCGAAGCGGTCGCGCGGGAAATGGCCGAGGGTGCGCTGCGTCAGGAAGGCTGCTGCGCTGACATCGCGGTATCGAACACGGGGCTTGCCGATGGCGGTTCCGCTGACGGCCCGCCACCGGGCACGCAATGCTTCGCATGGTCGTTCCGACGGCCCGGCAATCAGTTCGTCACGTTCGCCGAGACGCGGCGCTTTTCGGGCGACCGCAACGACGTGCGTTCGGCCGCCGCGCTGTATGCATTGTCGCGCGTCGAGCATTACTTCGATCAACTTCCGCGCAGCGAGCGGGACCACTGAAGAGAGGCCGAACGATGAATCTGCACCCTTCCTTCGACACCGACGCGTGGCAGCAGGCAGTGATTGACGAACTCGGCGTCGAGCGCGATTTCGACGTGGCCCGCGAGCGCGAGCGGCGTGTCGCGTTCCTCAGCGACTACCTGGCGTCGCAAGGCTTGCACACCTATGTGCTTGGCATCAGCGGCGGCGTCGATTCGTCGACTGCCGGACGCCTCGCGCAGCTTGCCGTCGAACGTCTGCGTGCCACCGGCTATGAAGCGCACTTCGTCGCGGTGCGTCTACCGTACCGCAGCCAACGCGACGAAGAGGACGCCGCGGCCGCCCTCGCGTTCATCTGCCCCGACGAAACGCTGACGGTCAACATCAAGGAGCCCGCCGACGCGATGCTGTCTTCGCTCACGCGAGGCAACGTGCAGTACGTCGACGACTTTCATGAAGACTTCGTGCTCGGCAACATCAAGGCGCGGCAACGCATGATCGCGCAATACGCGATTGCGGGCGCGCGGGTCGGCGTGGTGATCGGCACCGACCATGCGGCCGAATCGCTGATGGGCTTCTTCACGAAGTTCGGCGACGGCGGCGCCGATATCCTGCCGCTGGCGGGTCTGACGAAGCGCCGCGTGCGCGCACTCGCGCATGCGCTCGGCGCATCGGAGCGGCTCGTCGACAAGGTGCCGACGGCGGACCTCGAATCGCTGACGCCGCAGAAACCGGACGAAGACAGCTACGGCATCGGCTACCAGGACATCGACGACTTCCTCGAAGGCAAGCCGGTCAGCGACGAAGTATTGACGACGATTCGGCGCTTTTACATGGCGACGCGTCACAAACGCGCGCTGCCGGTGGCGCCGACGCGATCGTCGGCGCCGGTGTAGAGCGCGGCGCCCGCTTATCCGGCGCGCGGGCGTTTGGCGCGCTTCGGCGCTTCGATGTCCTCGCCCGGCGTTTCCTGCAGTTGCTGTTCGGGCGCGATGCGCGAGCCGCGGTCGCGATCGGCGGACTGATCGGTCGGCTCCTGCGGCGCGGCAGCGCCTTCCGCCTCGATCTGCCGGCGCGCTTCCTCCCAATGGTCGTCGGCTCTCCCTTCCGGCGACGGATCGTTTTCCCAGATCTGGTACGCCCGCGTGCGGATGCGGGCTTCGAGTTCCTTGTCCATATGTGTTTCTCCGTGAACGTGAGCGATGCCGCGGCACGGCGCCGCGCGCGCCGGGTCCGGATGACGGCGAGCGAAAGGCGAGCAAGGGTTGTTCCGCGCGGCGCGCGTTGGGTCGATGGCATCACGTCAGCAAGAGAGCGGCTGCCACACAACTCCACCATGTGCCGGTCGTGAACCGGGACAAGCGTTTGATGGGGATGCCGTCGTCACCGCGGCGGGTCGCCGCGCGCTACCCAGGCCGCGCGCTTACGCCTCGGGACAGGCAAGGTCGGCCGCGACGATCCGCGCGCCGTACTCCTCGGCGGCGAGCCGCGCTTCCTCGATGCTGTTGAACGGACCGACTTCGGGCGCGCCATCGAACGGGAACAGACGGCGGCCATCCACTTTACGGCTCACCAGCAGATCGGCATAGAATCGTCCATCGGCGCTGCGTCGTGCAGTGACGTAGATCGAAAAGTCGTCGCGCGAGGCGATCGCTGCCGCCGGATACTGCGTGAGTTTCAGCTTTCTCCTTGACATGGCTCTCCCTGCCTGCATCAGGCGATCCTGTTGTGCCCTCCTGAAATCGATGTTAATGGACATGCAAACGGGTGCGTTCGTCCGTAAGCGTCGACTTATGAACGGGACTGTCGCAGCGACGCTTTAGGGTTCCGATCAGGTCCTGTCGCCAACCGCCCGGCTGCCCGCCTGATCCAGCCGCGCTTGCAGCGCTTCCTTGCGCGCCGCGATCTTTTTACCAAGCCCCGCGAGATCGCAGCCGGTGCGCCGCAAGGCCGGAAAGAGCTCGCTTTCCTCTTCCTCGACGTGATGCCGCACCAGTTCGGCCATGACCTTGAACGTCGCGTCGAAGCCTTTGTCGCCCGGCTTCAGCGCCGTGAACTTCGCGATTAGCGTCTTCACCAGAAAATGCTCGACGTAGGCTTCATCGACATCGAGCTTGCCGTCGTCGGGGAGTGCTTGCTGCGCGGCCGGATACAACAGCTCTTCCTCGATGATCGTATGCATCGTCAGCTCTTCGCACGCACGCTGCGCCAGCGCGGCTTTGGCTTCGAGCGTGTCGCGTTCGTCACCGCGCGACTTGCCGAACGCATCGAACAGCTTTTCGACGGCGCGGTGATCGGCTTCGAGCAGCGCGAGCGCGTCGGGTGCGCTGGCGGTTTCGCGTGCAGCGGTGGGCTTCGTGTCGTTAGAAGCGGATTGCGTTGCGCGGTGGTTCATGGCGGCTCCTTTGATCGGTCAAGTGCCCGCATCGAGCAAGCGCCGTACCGTGTGACCGGTCGCGTGGCGGTACGTCGATTGCTGCTGGTGGTCCGGCGCGGCGTGTTGCGCGCCAACCTCCCTCCCCTCTTTTCAACGCCCGATGAGAATCGCCCAGATCGCTCCGCTTTACGAAAGCGTGCCGCCGTTCGCGTACGGCGCAACCGAACGCGTCGTGTCGTATCTGACTGAAGAACTGGTCGCCCGCGGCCACGACGTGACGCTCTATGCGAGCGCCGATTCGACGACCGCCGCGCGGCTCGTGCCGATCTGCCCGCGCGGTCTTTGGCGCGACACGAACGTGTGGGACACGCAAACGCATCACGTCCGGCAATTCGCGCGCGTGATTCGCGACTCGGATCAATTCGACGTCGTTCATTTTCACGGCGAGCCATTGCATTTCGCGTGGGCCGAGCGCTTGCCGTGCCGTACGCTGACGACGCTGCACGGCCGTCTGCTGCTGCACGATCATGGCCCGCTGTTTCGCGAATTCGCCCGCGTGCCGGTGGTGTCGATCTCCGCGAGTCAGCGCCGGCCGGTGCCGTGGGCCAACTGGCAGGGCACGGTCCATCACGGCCTGCCGCTCGACGAGTTCTCGTTTCAGCCGATAGCCGGTTCCTACCTGCTTTTCCTCGGCCGCATGATGCCGGAGAAACGTCCCGATCTCGCGATCGAAATCGCCCGGCGCAGCGGCTTGCCGTTGAAGATCGCCGCGAAGATTCATCCCGGCGAGCGCGACTATTTCCGCGAGCGCATCGATCCGCTGTTGCGGCGCTCGACCACGTTCACCGAATACCTCGGCGAAGTCGGCGGCCTCGCGCGCCGGCGGTTGATCGAGAACGCATGCGCGTTGCTGCTGCCGATCGAATGGGACGAGCCGTTCGGCATGGTGATGATCGAGGCGATGGCGTGCGGTACGCCGGTGATCGCGTTTCGCCGCGGCGCGGTGCCGGAGTTGATCGAAGACGGCGTGAGCGGCCTGATCGTCGACAACGTGGACGCGGCCGTGCAAGCCGTTGCGCGCATCGACGGCATCGGGCGCGACGCGTGCCGCCACGCGTTCGAGCGCCGCTTCACGGCCGCGCGCATGACCGACGACTACCTGACGATCTACGACGCACTGCTCGCACGCGACACACGAGACCATCCGCGCGCGACGGGCAGTCAGCCCGCGCCGGTGTAATCGCCGTTCAGTTGCGATCGGGCGCCTTGGTACGATCGTCATGATCGTCGGACTCCGTCGCATAGCGACGCGATTGACCGAGTTGCCGGCGCAACTCGTTAACCTCGTTCTTCAGATCGATCATGCGCAGTTCGCGGCCGATCGCCGCCTTGTTGAACCGCTCGAGTTCCTCGTTGCGCGCGCGCAGGTCTTCCTCGGCCCGCGCACGTCCGACCGCGGCCCATGTGCGCTCGGCCATCAGTTCGAGAAACATCAGTTCGTCGGGCGCCCACGTGTGCGCGGTGTCGAAGTGCATCGTCAGCGCGCCGAGCACGCGGCCCGACTGCACGAACGGCATGTTGGCCCACGCGCCGATGCCGAGTGCGTGGCACGCGCGCCGCTCGGCCGCGCTAGCGGCGGGATCGGCCATCACGTCGTTGCTCCAGCCGCTGCGGCCGGTGAACAGCGCGGCGGTGAGCGCAGGCCCGGCGTCGTTGATCGCGCAGCGGCGGCCCAGCATATCGGCCGTGCCCGCGAGCGCGTCGGTCGCGACGATTTCCAGTTCGTCGGGGCCACGCGCTTCCGAGTAGTTGACGCGCGCGGCGCCGAACTGCTGACGCAGCATCCGGATCGCCGTCGATCGGGTATTGCGGTATCCGGACAGCCCGCGCAGCGCGTTGGCGAAGCGCACCATGAAATCGTGCATCGCGCTTTCGCGCAGCACTCTTTCCGCGTGCTTCAGGTCCGAGATGTCGGTAACCGTGACGGCCACGCCGCTCGTGCCGGTCTGCGACAAAAACGGGCGAATGCGCCGCAGGAACCATCCCCCGCTGGCGTTTCGCACCTCGGCTTCGCGCGGTGTCCCGCTCTGCATCACCGCAAGCACGTCGCGCAGGAAATTCACGTCGTCGACCTTCGGCGAAATATCGGCGATGCCGCGTCCGACGTCGCCCGTTTTCAGCGGAAATATCTCGCCGATCGAAGGCGTGAACCAGCGCACGCGCAGCGCCTCGTCGAGAAACATCGCCATTACCGCACCGGCGCTCAGTACGCCGCTCTGCATCTCCAGTTCCGCGATCTTGCCGGTGAGCCGCGCATTGGCCCGGTTCAGGTCGTCGTTGACGAGATTGAGTTGCTCGTTCGCGGCTTTCAGTTCCTCGTTGAGCACCTGCAACTCTTCGCGCGACGCCTCCAGTTCCTCGCGCGAGACGCGGATCGCTTCGCTCCACTCGCTCGAAGCTGCGACGTCCGCAGCGTGGCTCGGCAGCGCAACGGGTTCGGTGGCGCCGGGCCGAATCTCGCGCGCGCGGGAAATGAACGATGCGAGCAGCCGCGGCGCGGCGCCGTTTTGCGCGCTTCGAATCGGTGTGAGCCGGATCTGGAACGCGTGCGTGACGTTCCCTTCTTCACGCAGGCCGTTGACGATCGTCGGCTGACCGTCTTCGAGCGCTATCTTCGCGGCCGCCTTCAGGCTCGACGCCAGTTCGCGCTGCGTCAGTTCGAGCAGGTTGTCGGTGGGTTGGCCGGCCGGGACGCGCAGGTATTTTTCCGTATCGCCATACACCCGCAGCACGCGAAATTCGTCGTCGATCAGCACCGACGGGAAATCCCGCTGCGCATGCACGCTCGAATGACCGATGAAAGGCACGGCGCTCGCGCGCAAGCTTGTCGCGACACGCAACGGGAAGCGGACCTCGACGTCGCTCGCGGGGCCGGTTTTGCGGTAAATATGCCAACGGCTCGACACGACGTTGAAACCGCCTTGCCGCGACAACAGCGGTTCGCCCTTGCCGAGGAACAGATAGCCGCCCACCTTCAGCGAGTTGTGCAGCAGGAATACGACGCGCTTGACCGCTTCGGGGTCGAGATAAATCAGCAGGTTGCGACAAGTGACCAGATCCAGGTTCCTGAACGGCGGATCGAGCAGCAGGTCCTGCGGCGCGAATACCATCTTTTCGCGCAGGTGGCGTTTGACGCGCCAGTTGCCGTCGGTGGAATAGAAGAACTTCTGCTGGCGTGCCAAAGAGACGTTCTTCAGCGCGTCGCCCGAAAACGCGCCGCGGCTCGCGCGCGCGACGATCTCCGGCGAGGCATCGGTCGCGAACACCTGGAAATCGATGGGACGGCCAGTCTTTTCCGCATGCTCGTGCAGAAGCATCGCGACCGAATACGCTTCTTCGCCGGTCGCGCACGCCGGTGTCCAGGCCCGTACGACATCGCTCGCGCGGCGCTCGCTCAGCATCGGCTCTATGACCTCGTGCCGCAGCACGTCCCAGGCGGGCGCGTCGCGGAAGAACTCGGTCACGTGAATCGGAATGCCGCGAATCAGCGCTTCGAGCTCAGCTGGGTCGTCGCGCAACAGCGACTCGTAGTCGCCGAACGATTCGGTACGCCGCAAATCCATGCGCTGCTGGATGCGCCACAGCAGCGGGGTCGCCTTGTAACCACCCAGATCGAAGCCCGCCTGCTTGCGGATCATCCCGACGATCTCGTCGAGCGTTCGCGTAATCTCGCCGGTCCACGCGACTTCGTTGGCCGGCCGCACATAGGCGGGTGACGCGCAGCGCAGCAGCTGTTTCGCGATCTCGCCGACCGGCAGGATGTAGTCGGCGGCACCGCGCGAAATCACCGCTCTCGGCATGCTGTCGTTCATCGTGGTGACCGGGTCCTGCACGAGCACCACGCCGCCGGCCCGCTTCACGCAGATCGCGCCGGCCGCGCCATCGGTGCCTGTGCCGCACAGGATCGCGGCGAGCGCGTGCGAGCCGCGATCTTGCGCGAGGCTTTCGAGGAATGCGTCGATGGTATCGATGCCGGGACGGCGGCTGCCGCCGTCGACCGGCCGCGTGCGAAAGAGCCCGCCTTCGAGGGTCAGCACGTCGTCGGAACCCGCGACGTAGACGTGATTCGGCTCGGGACGCTCGCCGTTGTTCGCGGCACGGACAGGCAGCAACGTCCACTTGCTGACCAGATTCACGAGCTCGTTCGATCCACCCGGCAGCTGGTGTTGCACGACGACGAGCGCAAGCGCAGGTTCGGCGGGCAAGGCCTGAAGCAGGCAATGCATCGCTTCGATGCCGCCGGCGGATGCGCCAATGCCGACGACGCGGCAGCTTTCCGCTGGCGCGGAAGCTTGAATCGGAGTCGCCATGAGTGTGAGCTTGCGCAGGAACGTCATCTCGTGCCGGCCATGTCCGGCACGCCTGTCCTTACACGTTCATCATATGCCTGTGCGTGGCGTGCGGCGCTTTCGGCCAGCTTGGCCGTCGTGTGGCGCAGGCTGAAAACCGGTGCCGGCGCAAGGACGCTTGCACCGACGACGGCGCAATAAAAATGCCCGGACGGCATATCGCTTGCTCATTACTGACTGACACGAAAGGCCCGCTTTCCCGTCCTGCTTCCACGTCCCGGAGTCCACTTGACCCACCGTGATTTCATCGTAATCGGCACGTCCTCGGGAGGTGTCGACGCGCTGCGCGCGCTTGCCTCGCAGCTTCCCGTCGATATGCCCGCCAGCATCGCCGTCGTGCTGCACATCGGCGCGCACGGCAGCATGCTCCCCACGCTTCTGAACCAGGCCGGCCCGCTGCCCGCCAAGCACGCGCAGGATGGCGAACATTACGCGCCCGGCAGAATTTACGTGGCGCCGCCCGATCGGCACCTCGTGGTAGACGATGGGCAGTTGCGGCTCCTGCATGGCGCGAAGGAAAATTTCGCGCGCCCCGCGATCGACCCGCTGTTTCGCAGCGCGGCCGCGCAGATGGGACCGCGCGCGATCGGCGTGATCCTGACCGGCCTGCTCGACGATGGCGCCGCGGGCCTCGAAGCGATCCAGGCGTGCGGCGGCACGACGGTCGTGCAGGACCCCGACGACGCGTTCGCGAGCGAGATGCCACGGCATGCAACACCCTTCGCCGATCACGTGCTGCCGCTCCAGCAACTGGGCCCATGTCTGGTAAAACTGACCGGCGGCATTGCCAACCCGCCGGTAAATATCGGGCCGGCGCAGCGCGAGGCCTCCGACCGCGTCGTCCTCGAACAGCGCGCGTGGCTGTCCGGCGCCGCGCCGTTCGACGCCATCCGGGGACTGGCCACGCCGTCGACTTTCACATGCCCCGAATGCAACGGCACACTGTGGCGCATCATCGGTTCGCGCGTGATGCGTTACCGCTGCCATACCGGCCATGCGTATTCGGCCGCGTCGCTCGACGACGGCCGCATGATCGATGCGGAGATGTCTCTGCGCAATGCGCTGCGGGCGCTGCGCGAGCGCGAAATGTTCAGCCGCGAGCTCGGCGAACACTTCGCGGCGATAGGGGACACCGCCGCGCAACGACGCGAGGAGGACAATGCCCGGCGCGCGGGCCACGCGGCCGAACTCTTGCAGTCCATGCTGCTGGAAAAATGAGTGCAATGCGGGATAATAACGATCCGGGCCGAGCAAGAAATGGGCTCGCGGCCCTATAAAAATTCACCGCTGAACACTATCCTTTTCCAAGAAGGGACACGCAGCCATGTCAAAGAAGCGAGGGCAAACTCTGCCTAGCCAGGCACTCTATCCGATCGTCGGTATCGGCGCATCGGCAGGAGGGCTTAACGCGCTGACGGAATTCTTCGAGGCGCTGCCCGCGCACACGTCGATGGCCTTCGTCGTGGTCGTTCACCTGTCGCCGGACCACGAAAGCAATCTGGCCTCGCTGCTGCAAAAGGTCACCAGCATGCCGGTGCAGCAGGTCACGGGCCCCACGCAAATCGAATCGGACCACGTTTATCTGGTCGCGCCCTCGTTCGAGATGATCATGGTCGACGGCTACCTGCGCGTCACGCAGAAGCAGTCCGAAGAGGGACGCCGCGCGAGCATCGATCTGTTCTTCCGCACGCTCGCCGAGGCGCATCGCGAACGCGCGATCGGCATCGTGATGTCGGGTGCGGGCTCGGACGGCTCGGTCGGCCTGTCGCGCATCAAGGAAATGGGCGGCATCACGCTCGCGCAGGACCCTTCCGAAGCGGAATACGACAGCATGCCGCGCAGCGCGATCGCGACCGGCATGGCCGACTTCGTGATGACCGCGGCCGAGATGCCGCAGCGGCTGCTCGATCTGTGGTCCACCGCGCGGGAAATCCATCTGCCGGCCGTGCAGCCGGACGAGCCCGAGGAAGACACGGTCAACGAGTCGGCCGAGCGCGCGCTGCGCGAGATCATGGTGATCCTGCGCACCCGCACCGCGCACGACTTCCGGCATTACAAACGGGCTACGGTTCTGCGCCGCATCGAACGCCGGCTGCAGGTCAACGGCATTACGGATCTGCAGGCGTATCGCGATTATCTGCATCTGCACCCTGAAGAAACTCAGGCGCTGCTGCAGGACATGCTGATCAGCGTTACCAACTTCTTCCGCGACAAGGAAGCGTTCGACGTGCTCGAGCGCGAGGTATTGCCCCCCCTCTTTGAAAACCGCGGCGAACAGGACCGCATCCGCGTCTGGTCGGTGGGCTGCGCGACCGGCGAGGAGGCGTATTCGCTGGCGATGCTGCTGCAGGAGCGCTCGCTGAAGTCACCCGAGGGCGTGTCGTTCCAGGTATTCGCGACCGACATCGACGAGCGCGCCATTGCGTTCGCGCGCGTGGGCCTGTACCCGGATTCGGTCTCGGCCGACCTGACACCGGCGCGCATCCGCCAGTTCTTCACGAAAGACGCCGCGCACTTCCGGATCAAGAAGGAGCTGCGCGAACACATGCTGTTCGCGCACCATAACGTGCTCAGCGACCCGCCCTTCTCGCGGCTCGACATGATCTGCTGCCGCAATCTGCTGATCTATCTGGACCGCGAAGCGCAGATCGAAATTCTGAAGATGTTCCACTTCGCGCTGCGGCCCGGCGGCGTGCTGTTCCTCGGCAGCTCGGAGTCGGCCGACAGCGTGAGCTCGATGTTCACCGTGGTCGACAAACGCAACCGCATCTATCGCGCGAACATGGCCGTGCGCGGTGACACGCCGATGCCGATCGCGATTTCGGGCACGATGAGTTCGCGCCCCCTCGTCACTACGGTGCAGCCGCCCGGGCGCCGGCGCTTTTCGTTCGGCGATCTGCATCAGCGGCTCGTCGAGCAATATGCGCCGCCCAGCGTGCTGGTGAGCCGCGAATCCGAAATCGTTCATCTGTCCGATCGCGCCGGGCGTTTTCTGCAATATTCGGGCGGCGAGCCGTCGCATAACATCGTGGCCGCCGTGCGTCCGGAACTGCGGCTCGAACTGCGCACCGCGATCTATCAGGCCTTGCACACGAACCGCAGCGTCGAAGCGCGCCGCGTGCACATCGAGCGCGATGGCCGTTCGTACTTCGTCAACATGACCGCGCGGCCGGTGCACGACCCGGAAGCGAACGCGGACTTCGTGCTGGTGCTGTTCGACGAGGTCGAAGACAGCATGGCCAACGCCGAAACGGCGTCGGCCGACGTGCAGAAAGACCCGATCATCAGCCAGCTCGAACGCGAGCTGCAACGCACGAAGGAGCAACTGCAGTCCACCATCGAGCAGTCGGAGACCTCGACGGAGGAGTTGAAGGCGTCGAACGAGGAATTGCAGGCGATCAACGAGGAACTGCGCTCGGCGACCGAGGAGCTCGAAACCAGCAAGGAAGAGCTGCAATCGATCAACGAAGAGCTGACCACGGTCAACGCGGAGCTGAAGTCGAAGGTCGAGGAAACCGGCAAGATCAACGACGACCTGCACAACCTGATCGCCGCGAACGACATCGGCACGATCTTCGTCGACCGCAACATTTGCATCAAGCGCTATACGCCGCGCGCCACCGACGTCTTCAGCATCATTCCGTCGGACATCGGGCGCTCGCTGCTCGACATCACCCACCGCCTCGAATACGACAAGCTCGCCGACGACGCGGCCGAAGCATTCGAATCGCTGCGCCTGATCGAACGCGAGCTGAAGAGCAACGACGGGCGCTGGTATCTCGCGCGCTTCGTGCCCTACCGCACGACCGAAGACCGCATCGACGGCGCGGTGCTGTCGTTCATCGACATCACCGGCCGGCGTCAGGCGGAAGACCGGCTGCGCGAAGGCGAGCGGCGCATGCGCCTCGTCGCCGAGGGCACCAAGGACTACGCGATCATCACGTTCGACGAAAGCGGCGTGATCAATAGCTGGAACGCGGGCGCGGAACGGATTTTCGGCTATTCCGAAGCCGAAATGATCGGCCAGTCCGCCGACATCCTGTACACCGACGAAGACCGCGCCGCGAACGTTGCGCAACGCGAGTTCGCCGAAGCGCGTCTGAACGGCCGCGCAGAAGAGGAGAGCTGGCATCTGCGCAAGGACGGCACGCGCTTTTTCGCGAGCGGTGTGCTGTCCCGTCTCGATGAGCCGGGCATCAGCGGTTTTGCGAAGATCACGCGCGATCTCGGCGAGTTCGCCAGCGACCCGACCTCGGGACGCGGCACCCACGTCGAAACGCTGCGCGCCGCGAGCGAGCGCGAAGCGCAGCGGCGCCGCGATGAATTTCTCGCAGTCGTGTCGCACGAACTCAAGCATCCGCTCAACCTGATTTCAGCGAGCGCCGAACTGATCGCGCGCGCGCCGGAAACGCGCCAGAACCTGAACGTCTCGCGCGCGACCGATACGATCCGGCGCACCGTAATCGGCCAGGCGCAAATCATCGACGACCTGCTCGACATTTCGCGCGTGCGCACCGGCAAGCTGTCGGTCGTGCGCACCGTCGTCGACATGCGTGAGATCGTGCAGCGCGTGTGCAGCGCGGTGCAGGACGATGCCGCGCAGCGCGGCATCACACTGAGCGTCGAGGTGACCGATGCGCCCGTGATCATTCATGCTGATCTGACGCGTATCGAGCAGATCGTGTGGAATCTGATCAGTAATGCGCTGAAGTTCACGCAGCGCGGCTCGATCCAGGTGTCGTTGCAGGTCAATGACCACGCCGAAGCCGTGCTGCGCGTCAGCGATACCGGCATCGGCATCGAGGCCTCGCTGCTGCCGCATATCTTCGAGATGTTCCAGCAGAGCCGCGATCCGGGCTCGCGCCGCGGGGGCCTCGGCATCGGCCTCGCGCTGGTGCGCGATCTGGTCAACCTGCACGGCGGCGCAGTGCGTGCGGAGTCGGACGGCGTCGGCCGCGGTGCAACGTTCACGGTGACGCTGCCTACCCACCGGCTCGCCACCCGCACGAGCGCGGGGATCGAAGTCACCGGCGAGCCGCTGAAAGGCACGCGCATCCTGATGGTCGACGACGACGCCGCGACCGTCGAAACCTTCAAGCTGCTGCTGGAAAGCGAGGGCGCCGAAGTGCGGACCGCGACGAGCGGTGAGGAAGCGCTGACGATCATCAACGGCAACGCGCCCGATATCATCCTGTCCGACATCGGCATGCCGGGCATGGACGGTATGGAGTTCATCGGCAAGCTGCGCAGCATACCGGCGATGAAGTCCGTGATCTGTATCGCGGTCACCGGCTTCGGGCAGCAGGCGGACGTCAGCGCAGCCGAAGATGCGGGCTTCGACGCGCACCTGAAAAAACCGGTGGTTCTCGAAGACTTGCTGAGCATTTTCGCGCGGCTGCGCAGTTGAATCCGCCGCCCGGCGGCGCGCAGCGCGTCTAGCCGTTGCTTTGCGACGGCGATGCGTTGCGCGACCCGGCCCTTGCAACGGCCGCGTTGACCTTGATCGGCGACTGCTTGTCGCCGAACGGCGGCTCGACGACGAAGCGCTCTATCACGCCCGGCTCGAACACCAGGCAGCAAGTCGATCCGCCGTACTGGAAAAACCCCAACTCATCGCCCTTTCGGACGCGCTGACCCGGCAACGCCTCGATGATGCACGACGACACGTCCGCCATGCCGACGAACACGCACGCCACCTGCCCCACCGCCGCATCGTCGCATTCGATCACGATCACCGCGCGCGCCGCGAGCGCCGTGATGTAGCCCTGCGAATCGTTGAGCCCGCTCGGGTCTTCGCCTTCGCTATCGGCGGTCGAATAGTAACTGCCGTCCGCCGCGTACGCGCGCGAGATCACGCCACTGACCGGCGCATGCCAGCGGTGATAGTTGAACGCGCTCAGAAAGGCCTGATACACCGAGCCGCCCTCGAAGCGCCGCGCCAGTTCGCGCTCGCGCGAGCTCAGCATGTCTTCGAGCGAATACGGCTGTGACTTGATCCAGAACGTGTCGCGCAGCTCCACGCCGTGCTGCACGTTGTACGGCGTCGCCTCGCACGCGCTGACGATCAGCTTGTCGTTGTCCGGCTCCTCGACGGGCCGCATGCCGGGACGGAAGCGCCGCGTGAAGAAATCGTTCCACGACGTAAAGCCCCAATACGGTTGCTCGGGATCGCAAGCGAATTGCGCGAGGCCGATCCGTTTGTCGGCCTCGGAGCTGAACCAGCCGTCGGGCGACGACGTATTCAAATGTTCGCGTGAATGCGGACCGCTCAGAAAGCCGCACCAGCAATTCAGCACGTGCTTGAGCTGCGCGTTGAGCGCCGGGTCGCGAAACAGTGCATAGCCGGACGGCATGCACATCGGCCAGTCGAGCACCGCGTTCAGCGGACAATGAATCAGATCGGATTCGCTGAACGGCGGCGCGTAGGTCATCAGGTAATCGACGAGCGTCATCAGCTCGTCGATCGTTGCATAGCCGAGCACGTAGCCCGCTTGCTGTGCCTGCATGATGGCCCGCGTCATATCCATGCGCAGCACCGGGTCGCCTTCGATCAGCGCCGCGAGTTCCGCGACGGCACGCGTGCGTGGCGCCGTGCGCGCGCGTTCGCGCGCTTTCGCGGCCAGCGCGGTCCGGTAGCGCACGAGATGCGCTTCGTCGCGCGGCAGCCATCCTCCGAGCCGGCGCCGTTGCGTGCGCGGGCTCGCCACTTCGTCGTTCGTCATGCTTCGCCTTTCTTATCTGAGTTGGGGATCATTTGGCGCGCGGCGTGCCGAGGCCGTCGTCCGGTTCCTTGCGCCCGCCACGAATCTGCTCGACGCAGGTCGCGACGGCCTGGGCCACGTTGGCCACTTCCTGCTGCATGTCCTCGTCGCGATCGAGCGCCTCATGGCTGGTCGCATAAGGCTCGTAATAGCCGATAAAGCGATCGAGCCGCGACTTCGCGCCCGCTTCGACGAAGCCCATCCAGCCGAGCCAGTCGGCGAGCGCCCTGCGCGAGTCCTCGATGCCGGCGACGTCGCCATGCACGACGACGCCATAGGCCCGGCCAGCCAGATGTTTCGGATAGTCCCAGCCGGCCAGTTCGAGACGCTTCGCTTCGTCCGCTTTCTTGCCGTGCGTCGAAGTGGGATCGGGATTGCCGCCGTCGGCGCAAACGAGGCGATCCATCATCAGCTTCAGCGGCGCGGACACCTGATACCAGTAGACCGGCGTCACGATCAGCACGCCGTGGCAGGCGGCAAACCGCTCGTAGATGTCGTTCATCCAGTCGTTGACGAGCCCGAGCGAATGGTTCGGATAACAGCTGCAAGGCCAGTGACACAGCGGCATCGCGGTCGACACACAGCCTTTGCACGGATGAATGTGCAGGTCGCGGTCGGAGTTCAGGTGCGACAGGTCGAGGAAATCGACGTCGAAGGTCCGGCGTTCGAGCGCCTGTTGCGCGATCTTCGCGAGCCGGAAGCTCTTCGACATCTCGCCGGGGCACGTGTAGTCGTTGCGCGAGGACGCGTTGATCACGAGCACGCGCGAGCGCGTCGCCGGATCGCGCTGTCGCGCCTGCGCCGCCTTCACGCGCTCGCTCGCGGCACGCCATTCGACCGACAGGTCGTAGTCCGGGTCGGCGAATCCCGGGCCGGCCTTTTCGGTGACCGGCGCCTTGCGGCCTTGGGAGTAAGCATCCCACGCGATCGCTTCGAGCCGCGCGAGCGATTCGTCTTCCGCCCGAAATGCCGGGTCGTAGAAGCGGGCCATGAAGCGCTCGCGAAATGCGTCGCGGGACATTGCTTCGGTTACCTGACCTTTGCGGACTTCGACGGTACGGACGTGATCGGGCGGTTTGGCAGGCGGGCTCATGGCTGAATTTGTAGGCGGTAGTAGAACCGCAGGTCAGCAAGGGCTGTTCCAGCGCCGCCCGTCGCGCGCCGCGACCGCGGAACGCAGCTTGCTCACCGCCGGTATGGAATCGAACCAGCGCCTGCTCGTCATCTCGCCGCATCTCGACGATGCGGTCCTCAGTTGCGGACTTCTGCTCGCCGCGCATCCCGGCACGGTCGTTTGCACGGTTTTCACCGCGCCGCCCGCCGAGAACATCACGACCGATTGGGACCGCGCGGCCGGTTTCGCCGACGCGTTCGAAGCGATGCGCACGCGTCAGGCGGAAGACCGGGAGGCGCTTGGGCTGCTGTCGGCGATGCCCGTGCATTTGCTGTTCCGCGACGCGCAATACCATGCGTCGCCCGCTGCGGACGAGCTGATGACGGCGTTGAGCCAGACAGTTGCTCAAGCGAAACCCACGCGTGTCCTGATGCCGTTGGGCCTGTTCCATTCGGATCACGTCATGGTGGCCAATGCCTGTCTCGCACTGATGCGGCGTCAGCCAGCCGCGCGCTTCATCGCCTATGAGGACGTGCCCTACCGGCGCATGTCCGGCGTCGTGCAAGCGCGCCTATGCGACCTCGCGACACGCGGCTATGCCGCTGATGCGCCGCACACGTTGGACGTGCCCGGCACGACGCAACACGAGCGCCTGAAGCGCGCGGCACTCGGCGCCTATCGCAGCCAATTGCGCGCGTTCGGTCCCGACGGACAGGCAAGCCTCTTTTCGGCCGAACGCTATTGGCAGCTCGGCCGCGATGAATCGAGTCGGCATCCGCAAAACGAGTGACGCAGGGCACGGGGTTTGCTTCGCCATCGCTGTCCAACCGTCGAAGCGATTGCTTAGCATGCGAACAATAGCCGCCCACCCGCGCATTTCGGTCGTCGTTCTTACGCATAACCGTGCGGGCGAATTGCTCGCCACCTTGGAACGTCTGCTCGCGTTACCTGAAAACCCGCCAATCATCGTCACCGACAACGGCTCTACCGACAACACGGTCGCACTCGTCAAAGCGCGCTATCCGAGCGTTCGCGTCGTCGAATGCAACGGCAATCTCGGCGCGGCGGGCCGCAACCACGCGGTCGCGTGCGTCGAGACCGACTATGTAGCGTTTTGCGATGACGACACGTGGTGGGAGCCCGGCTCGCTCGAACGCGCGGTGCAATTGCTCGACGCATGGCCACGCGTCGGCGTGCTGAATGCGCGCGTGGCCGTGGGCGCGGACGACGCGACGGACCCAACTTGTGCGTTGATGAGCGCAAGCCCGCTGGGACGTGTCGGCCTGCCCGGGCCTGCTTTGATCGGCTATATGGCGGGCGCGTGCGTGTTTCGTACCGCGCTGTTTCGCGAGGTCGGCGGCTATGAGCCGCGCCTTTTCATCGGCGGCGAGGAAACACTCGTTTCCCTCGACGTGCTCGCCTCGGGACAGGCGATCGCCTACTGCGAGCAGTTGACGCTCCAGCATCGTCCGTCGCCGGTGCGCGACAGCGCGTTGCGGCGACGCATGCTCGCGCGCAATGCCGCGTGGGTGGCATGGCTGCGTCTGCCGTTGGGCGAAGCGATGAGCGCGACGCTGCGCGCCCTCGACGTGTTCGCGCGGGAAGGCACACTGGTTCGTGACGGCATCCAATTGCTGGCTGGGCTTGCGTGGACCGTGCGAGAACGCCGTGTGGTTCCGCAGTCGATCCTCGCGATGCGCGACCGCGTGCGCGCGGCCGAGCGCAATCTCGACGCGTCCGCCACGACGTCCGTGGGCGGCAAGTTCGACGCGCCGACCTGAGACCCGAATCACGCGCTTTCCTTATCCTGGCAACGTGGAGTCCGCGCTCGACGGCGCAGCCGCAAGCCGACGGATCGCGGCGATCAGTTCTTCGGGGGGTACCGGCTTGTTCAAATGCGCGTCGAAGCCAGCATTGCTCGTGCGCTGAACGTCGAGCGCGTCCGCATAGCCGGTCAACGCGATCGCGGGCAGTGGCCTGCCCGGAAAGGACGGCCGCTCGCCTTCCAGTTCGCGCAAGCGGCGCAGCACGTCGTAGCCATCTTCGCCGGCCAGCATCAGATCGCAGAGCACCACGTGCGGCCATTGCGCCGGGTCCGTCGCGCGCAGCCAATCCAGCGCTTCGCGGCCGGATGCGAACAGCCGCACGCGTGCGCCGCTCGTGCTCAGCACCGCTTCGAGCGCGTCACGTGCTTCTTCCTGATCGTCGATCGCGAGCACGCAGAGGCCGTCGAGCGAAGCGGGCTCGGCCGAATCCGGTGCGGTGGACTCTGGCGGTTGCGCATCCGCGACCGGCCGCAACGGCAGCATCGCGACATACGCGAGCCGCCCGTTCAGCGGAGTCAGCGTGAAGCTGCCGCCCGCGGCCGCCAGCGCGCTTTCCATCTGCCGCGCCGTCGCCTGTGATAGCTCGGCCGGCTGGTCGCCCATGCCGAGCACGCTGAACCATACGTGATTGCCGTGGCGCTCCGCGCGCAGTGCAATGCGCTGCCCCGGCGTAGCCTGCGCGATTTCGTTGCGGCACAACTCGGCGATCAGCGGCTGCAGCACGCTCGGGTCGCCGGTCACGCGCAGTTCGTTGTCGGTCGGCTCCGCGTAGACGACCACGCGCTGCCCGGCGGTCTCGTCGTGCAACGCATCGATCACACCCGCCGTCAATGCGCTGACGCTGACCGACCGAGCAGTCAGCCGGCGCTGCGCGTGTTCGAGTTCGCCCTGCTGCCATTGCAGCGACCACATCTTCGCGTACACAGCGTCGCGCGCGAGCAGCTCACGATGCGTGCCCTGCTCGACCACCTGGCCGTGTTCCATCACCAGAATCCAGTCCGCGTCGACGACTGTGGAAAGCCGATGCGCGATCACGATCGACGTGCGGCCTTGCGCGAGACGCGTCAGCTCGGTCTGGATCGCGCGCTCGGAGCGCGTGTCGAGCGCCGAGGTTGCTTCGTCGAACACGATGATGCGCGGGTCCTTCAGGATCGCGCGCGCGATTGCGATGCGCTGGCGCTCGCCGCCCGACAGCCGCACGCCGCGCTCGCCAACGCGCGTGTCGTAGTGATCGGGCAAGCGCTCGATGAATTCGTCGAGCTGCGCGGCGCGTGCGGCGCGCACGACATCCGCGCGTGTCGCCGACGGACGTCCATACGCAATGTTGTAGGCGATCGTTTCATTGAACAGCACGGTGTCCTGCGGCACGATCCCAATCGCCTCGCGCAGACTGCGCTGCGTGACCTGGCTGATGTCTTGCCCGTCGATGCGGATCATGCCGCGCTCGGGCCGGTACAGCCGGAACAGCAGCTTGACGAGCGTCGATTTGCCTGAGCCGCTGCCGCCGACCACCGCGAGCGTCTTGCCCGGATACGCATGGAAGTCGACATCGCGCAGCACCTGACGCGCGGTGTCGTAGCCAAAATCGACGTGCTCGAACTCGATCAGCCCCGCGCCGACCTTCAGCGGCTGCGCGTCGCGTGCATCGATATCCTCGCCGACGCGGCCGCGCGCCGCCAGAATCACGAACATGCGCTCGACGTTGACGAGTGCGTCGTTGGTCTCGCGAAACACGAAGCCGAGCGTGTTCAACGGCATGCAGACCTGGATCAGGTAGGCGTTGACCAGAATCAGATCGCCGACGCTCATGCTGCCGGCCACCACGTGCTGCGCGGCGAGCAGCATGACCCCCGCCACCCCGAGCGCGATCACCGCGCTCTGTCCCACGTGCAACGCGGTCAACGCGTTCTGATTCGCGATGCGCGCGTGGACCCACTTTTCCAGCACGTCGCCGAGCCGTTGCGTTTCGCTGTCTTCGGTCGCGAAGTACTTGACCGTGTCGTAGTTCAGCAGGCTATCGACGAGCCGTCCGTCCGATTGCGCTTCGAGCAGATTGACCGCGCGCTGGAACGCGACGCGCCGCCGCGTGAACACGAACGTATAACCCGCATACAACACGAAGGTCGCGACGATCACGAACATGAACTCGCGCGCGTACGCGTGCACCATGATCGCGACGATCACCGCGATCTCGAAGAAGGTTGGCACGATCGTAAACAGCGCGGTGCCGAGCAAAAAACCGATACCGTCGGCGCCTTTCTGCACGTCGCGCACGATCGCGCCAGTCTCGCGCCGCGCATGAAAACGCGCGCTCAACCGATGCAGATGCGCGAAGGTCCGCTCGGTCAGCGCCGCGACCGTGCGCTGCACGACGATGCTGAACACGACGTCGCGCGCCTCGTTCAGCGCGTCGCCGAAAAAGCGCAGCAGCGCATAGGCGAGCACGAGAAACACCGGAAACGCCACATGCGCGAGCGGATGGCCGAGCTCATCGACGATGTGCTTCAGCGTGAGCGGCATCAGCACGGTCGCGAGCCGGGCCGTGATCATCAGCGCGAGCGCCCCGCTGGTCTGCCAGCGATAACGCCATACCGCATGCGCGAGATCGCCGACGATTCGGCGCGTCAGTTCGGAGCGAGGCGGGACGGAATTCGGCATGGATCCTGGTCGGGGCGCGCCCGGATAAAACGTCGCACAAATGGGCCGTGGAGCAAGTGGCGCGCCCGGCGGCGCGCGAAAAATGACCGTGTACGGCAGCGCCTGCCGCGCACCTCTTACCTGTTCATTGCGCCCTATCCTCCGCCCATCCTAGTACCGGCGCGCCATCAGCGGTGCGAAGTTACATGGATCGTATGTAGAAACAGGGAACGCCACAGCGCTTCTCTATCTGCGCGAAAAAGGGCACGCCACAGCGCTTCGTCCGTCCAGACCAACGTCTACCGTCGTTCATCGGCATCTCAGGGTCGAATGGCACAGCGAATGCTCCGGGCCGGTGAAACGATTCCCCAATATCGAAGAACGCGCATCTCAGGAAGGAGTGCAAATGAAGATCGCCCTGATCAGTGAACATGCGTCGCCACTTGCTGTCGCCGGTGGCGTCGATAGCGGCGGCCAGAACATCTACGTCGCGAACGTCGCGCGTCAGCTGGTGGAAATGGGCCATCAGGTCGACGTGTTCACGCGCCGCGATCGCGCACTGGTGCCTGAGCGCGTCGACATGGACGGCGTGCGCGTGATTCATGTGCCCGCCGGACCGCCTCGACAATTGCCGAAGGAACAATTACTGCCGTTCATGGACGAGTTCGCCGCGTTTCTGATCGGGTTTTTTCGGCGTGAACCTCAGCCGTACGACGCGATGCACGCGAACTTCTTCATGTCCGGCCTCGCCGCGTTGCAAGTCAAGGCTGCGCTCGGTGTGCCGCTGGTCACGACCTTTCATGCGCTCGGCCGCGTGCGGCGCATCCATCAAGGCGCGGACGACGGCTTCCCCGACGAGCGCTTCGCGATCGAAGACGAACTGGTCGCACGCTCGGACGTCGTCGTCGCCGAATGTCCGCAGGACCAGGCCGATCTGCTCGAACACTATCGCGCCGATCCCGCGCGCATCCATATCGTGCCGTGCGGTTTCGATGACGAGGAGTTCCGGCCCGTCGAGCGCGAAGCCGCCCGCAATGCGCTCGGCTGGAGCCCGCACGACTTCATCGTGCTGCAGCTAGGCCGGCTCGTGCAGCGCAAAGGCATCGACAACGTGGTACGCGGCGTCGGCGTGCTGAAGCACACCTTCAACGCGGCAGCGCGGCTGTACGTGGTCGGTGGCAATTCGGACGCGCCCAACGAAATCGCGACACCGGAGATCGCGCGCCTGCGCCAGATCGCACGCGAATGTGGCGTCGCGGAGCAGACGAGCTTCGTCGGCCGGCGTGGTCGCGCGCGGCTGCGCTACTTCTACAGCGCCGCCGACGTGTTCGTGACGACGCCCTGGTACGAGCCGTTCGGCATCACGCCGGTGGAGGCAATGGCCTGCGCGACGCCGGTGATCGGCGCCGATGTCGGCGGCATTCGCTATTCGGTCCTCGATGGCGTGACCGGCTTTCTGGTGCCGCCGCGCGATCCGCACGCACTCGCGGCGCGTCTCGACCGCTTGCGGCGCGACCCCGCGCTCGCGCGCCGGATGGGCGAAGCGGGCCTCGACCGGGCGCGGACCGGCTTTACCTGGCGCGGCGTCAGCGAAGCGCTCGCGCAAATCTATGCACGCGCGGCAAGGCTCGCGCCGAGCAAAACATCGCTCGACACCGGCTTCGAGCCGGCGCAGCTACCGCTTCGAGCAGCAGGCGGAGCGTCGTTCGGTTGACGACGGCACACGCCGCGCGAACGCGCACGGCGTGCGCACCTGGAACGCGCCGCAGCCGGTCCAGCGGCTACGGCGCGCCTTTTTCCGACTTTCGGCCCACGCTCGCAAATACCACCAACCATCATGACGGTACCCGCTGTATTCATCGACAAGGACGGCACGCTGCTCGAAGACGTGCCCTATAACGCCGATCCCGCGCTGATGCGTTTCGCGCCTGGCGCGCGCGAAGCGCTCGCGCTGCTCGCCGCCTACCCTTATGCGCTGTTCATGATCAGCAATCAGTCCGGCATCGCGCTCGGCAAGTTCGAAGACAAAGCGCTGTTCGCCGTCGAACGCCGGCTGCGGCAGATGTTCGCCGAGTGCGGCGCCACGCTCGCCGGCGCCTACTGGTGTCCGCATCATCCGGAGGGCAGCGTCGAGCGCTACGCGATCGTCTGCGACTGCCGCAAGCCCGCGCCCGGCATGCTGCTGCGCGCCGCCAAAGAACATGAACTCGATCTCGCGCATAGCTGGTTCGTCGGCGACATTCTCGACGATGTCGAAGCAGGCAATCGCGCCGGCTGTCGCACGATCCTGCTCGACAACGGCCACGAGACCGAATGGCGGACCGGCCCGCAGCGCACGCCGAATGCGCGCGCGGCCGATCTGCACGAGGCCGCGCAACGCGTCGTGTTGAACGGCTTGCCGCCGGGCAGCGCGGCACGCCGCAAGGAGGCGCCGCGGTGAACGCACCTCTGCCACTTGCGCCGCCCACGCTCGCTCATGCGCGCGTGCCCGATACGTCGCAGCCGGTGTGCTGGGGCGACGACGTCAAACGGATTCTGTGCGTGCGCCTCGACAATCTCGGTGACGTGCTGATGACGACGCCCGCGCTGCACGCGCTGCGCGAGTCCGCCGGAGATCGCCATCTCACGCTGCTCGCGTCGCGCAGCGGCGTCGCGCTCGCGCCGTTTCTCGACGACGTCGACGACGTGATCGAATACGACGCGCCGTGGGTCGCGCCCGCGTCGAACGTGACGCGCGATCTGCTCGACGATCATCGGATGCAGCAGCGGCTGAAGCGCGGCTGCTTCGACGCGGCGGTGATTTTCACCGTGTACAGCCAGAGCCCGTTGCCGGCCGCGATGCTGTGCTATCTCGCGGGTATTCCGCGCCGCCTCGCGCATTGCCGCGAGAATCCGTATGCGCTGTTGACCGACTGGCTGCGCGAACCGGAGCCGCAGCAGCGCACGCGGCACGAGGTACAACGCCAGCTCGATCTGGTGCGTCACGTCGGCGCCCAGTCGAGCGACACCGCCATGCGTTTTCGCGTGCCGCCCGCCGCGCGCCGGTCGCTCGACTCGAAACTGAGGACCCTCGGCATCTCCCGCCACGACGAGTGCATCGTGCTGCATCCAGGCGCGACCGCCGCATCGCGCCGCTATCCGCCCGAGCGCTTCGGCGAAGTCGCGACACGGCTCGCGCGGGAAACCGGCGCCCCCGTGCTGTTGACCGGCGGCGCGAGCGAGCGAGCGCTCGTCGAGGCCGTGATGCGCGCCGCTGCTCCAGACGTGTGCGCGCAGCTACATGACCTGAGCGGTGCACTGACGCTCGCCGAGCTCGCCGCGCTGCTCGAACGCGCAAGCGTGCTCGTCTCCAACAACAGCGGCCCCGTGCATGTCGCGTCCGCGCTCCGCACGCCGGTCGTCGATCTTTACGCGCTGACCAACCCGCAGCACACGCCGTGGCAAACGCCGCAACGCGTGCTGTATCGCGACGTCGAATGCCGCTGGTGCTATCGCAGCGTGTGTCCGCACGGGCATCACGCTTGCCTGCTCGGTGTTCCGATCGAAGAAGTCGTGCACGCGGCACTCGAATTGCGGCACGCGCATGCGCATGCCCCGCGGCGTGGCGCAGCCGAGCGCGCGGGCCGCAGCGATGACACGAGCACGCCGTCGCTGACGGATCAGCCAACCATCCCCTGAACCCACTGCCACTGCTAACACCATGTACACACTTGGAATCAATGCGGTCTATCACGACAGCGCGGCCGCGCTGCTGCGTGACGGCGTAGTGCTCGCCGCCGCCGAAGACGAACGCTTCACGCACGTCAAGCACGCGAAACGTCCGGTGCCGTTCTCGACCTGGCAGCTGCCGTTCGACGCGATCGACTACTGCCTGAAAGCCGCCGGCATCACGCTCGCCGACATCGATCACGTCGCATACTCGTACGACCCCGCGCTGTTCGGCGGCATGCCGAAGAAGCCGGGCGCGACGATCGAGCTGCCGTTCGATCCGGCCGGCACGCGTCCGGACAACCCGTCCGCGTCGCCGTGGGACCCGCTGTTTCTCAGCTATATCGCGAACGCGAAGGGCCAGTTGCTCGACGGCGCGCCGCATCATCTGCGCAAGCGGTTCCAGGGCGTGGATCGCGAGCACGGCTTCGCATGGCACTTCGTCGAGCACCATCTCGCGCACGAGGCGAGCGCGTTTCTCGCCGCACCGTTCGACGACACCGCCGTGCTGACGATGGACGGCCGCGGCGAAGGCGTGACGACCAGCATGGGGCAATTCGTCGGCGGCGAGTACACGCGCCTGAAACAGGTCGAGCTGCCGCACTCGCTCGGCTTGCTGTACGAAGCGGTGACCGACTGGCTCGGCTTCCTGCACTCGTCGGACGAGTACAAGGTGATGGCGCTCGCGTCGTACGGCAAGCCGGCCTATGTGGATGTGTTTCGCGAGATCGTCAAGTACCGCCAGGACGGCAGTTATACCGTCGATGCGCCGCGTCTGACCGAGCGCTTCGGTCCCGCGCGCGAACGCGGCGGTCCACTCGGGCAACGCCACTTCGATATCGCCAATTCGTTGCAGCGCGTGCTCGAGGAGACCGTGCTGGAACTCGCGCACTGGCTGCATCGGCAGACCGGCTTGAGCCGGCTGTGCATGGCGGGCGGCGTCGCGCTGAACTGCGTGATGAACTCGAAGGTGCGCGACGCGGGGCCGTTCAGCGAAGTGTGGGTGCAGCCGGCGGCCGGCGACGCCGGCACCGCGCTCGGCGCGGCGCTGTGGACCGACTATCGCGAGCGCGCGGCGCGCGGCGACCGCGAGCGTCGCTGGAAAATGGATCACGCGTACCTCGGCCCGGAATACAGCGAAGCGGAAATCGAGCAGTTCCTGCACTGGTCGAAAGTGCCGTACCGGCGCCTCGCCGATATCGCCGGTGAGAGCGCCGATCTGCTCGCGCAAGGCAAAGTGATCGGCTGGTATCAGGGCCGCACCGAATTCGGGCCGCGCGCGCTCGGAGCGCGCTCGATCCTCGCGTCGCCGATCGATCCGCACATGCAGGCGAAGCTCAACGAGATCAAGGATCGCGAAGACTTCCGCCCGGTCGCGCCGGTCGTGATCGAAGAGGAAGCAAACGACTGGTTCGTGAACGGCCAAACCGCGCCGTTCATGCTGTTCATTTTCGACGTGCGCGCCGACAAGGCCGCGCGGATTCCGGCCGTGCGGCATGTGGACGGCACCGCGCGCGTGCAGACCATCAACCGCGCGCAGCACCCGCTGTACTACGACCTGCTGGCCGCGTTCAAGCAGCGCACCGGCGTGCCGATTCTCGTCAATACGTCGTTCAACACGCGCGGCGAGCCGATGGTGAATTCGCCGCGCGACGCGGTCGAGTCGTTCTGGACCTCGCCGCTCGACGCGCTCGTGATCGGCCCGTTCCTCGTCGATAAGGCGGGGGGCCGCGTATGAACGCGGCGGTCATGTGTCCGGCGCCACTGCATGGCGGCGTGGCCGCGCGCTACAGCAGTGAGGATGCCGAGGAAGCCGGCCGCACGCTGCGCACGCCGTCGTGGCCCGACGTGTCGGTGGTCGTGCCCACCTATCGCCGTCCCCAGATGCTCGCGAACTGCCTCGACGCGCTGTGCGCGCAGCAGTTCGCGCCGCATCGCTACGAGATCGTGGTCTGCGACGACGGTCCAGACGACGCCACGCGCGCCTGCGTCGAACGGTTCGCGCGCGAGCAGGCGCCGCGTGGATTGGAGGTGCACTACCTGCCGGTCACACGCACCCAGGGTCCGGCCGGCGCGCGCAACGCGGGCTGGCAGTATGCGCGCGCGTCGCTGATCGCCTTCACCGACGACGACACGCTGCCCGATCCGCACTGGCTGACGGCCGGCGTCGCGGCGCTCGCTTCCGGCGCCACGGCGGCCGCCGGCAGGATCGTCGTGCCGCTGCCCGAGCTACCCGATCTGCCGACCGATTACGAAGCGGACGCGAGCGGCCTCGCCCGCGCCGAGTTCGCGACCGCGAACGTGTTCGTGACGCGCGCGGCGCTCGTCGCGACCGGCGGCTTCGACGAACGTTTCACGTCGGCGTGGCGCGAGGATTCGGACCTGCAGTTCACGCTGCTTACCGCCGGCGGCCAGATCGTGCACGCCCGCGACGCGGTGGTCGTGCATCCGGTGCGGCCCGCGCGTTGGGGCGTCAGCATCGCGCAGCAGAAAAAGAGCCAATTCGATGCGCTGCTTTATCGCAAGCATCCGGAACTGTTTCGAACGCGCATCGGCTCGCGGCCGCCGCTGCTGTATTACGCGATTCTCGCTGCCGCGTTGCTTGCGATCGGCGGTGGGCTCGCGGATCTGCCGATTCTCGCGGGCGCGGGTGTGATCGCGTGGTGCTGGTTGACCGGCTATTTCTGCGCGCGTCGGCTGCGCGGGCGCAATCACGGCTGGCGCCACGTCGCCGAAATGATCTGGACGTCCATTCTGATTCCGTTCCTGTCGATCTACTGGCGGCTCTATGGCGCCATCCGTTTCAAGGTGTTCTTTCCATGACCGTACCCTCGCTGCTGGCGGCGCTCGCGCCGCGCCGTATCGTCGTGTTTCGCGCGCTGCAGCTCGGCGACATGCTGTGCGCGGTACCCGCGCTGCGCGCGCTGCGCGCCGCCGCCCCCGCTGCGCATATCGCGCTGATCGGACTGCCGTGGGCGCGCGCGTTCGTCGAGCGCTATGCGGCGCTCGTCGACGAGCTGATCGTGTTTCCCGGCGCCGTCGGTTTTCCGGAGCAGCCCGAAACGGACGATGGCTTGCCCGCGTTCTTCGCGCGGATGCGCGACCGGCATTTCGATCTGGCGATCCAGCTGCACGGCAGCGGCGGCGTCGCCAACGATCTGCTGCATCGACTCGGCGCGCGTGCCGATGCCGGCTTCGTGCAGCCCGATGAGGCCACGCGCGAAGGCTGCTTCATCGATTGGCCGGATGCGCTGCCCGAGCCAGAGCGCTATCTCGCGCTGATGAGCGCACTCGGCGCGCCGGTACACGACCGGCGCCTGACGTTTCCGCTCACCGCACCCGACCTCGATGAGTTTGCCGCGCTGCGCGCGTATCACGGCATCGAAGACGAGCGGCTCGTGCTGATCCACCCCGGCTCGCAATTGCCGTCGCGCCGCTGGCCCGCCGAGCGCTTCGCGGCCGTCGCCGACCATCTCGCCGCCGACGGCTGGCAGATCGCGATCACCGGCACGGCCGCCGAGACGCCGCTGACCGGCGCGGTGCTCGGCGCGATGAGCGCGCCCGCGCTGCATCTGGCCGGTGCAACGTCGCTCGGCGGGCTCGCGGCACTGACGGCGCATGCGCGGCTCGTGGTTTGCAACGACACCGGCATCTCGCACATCGCCGCGGCGATGGCGACCGCGTCGGTCGTGATCGCGTGCGGCAGCGACACGCGGCGCTGGGCGCCGCTCGATCATGCGCGGCACCGCGTGCTGGCCGACTATCCGGCATGCCGGCCGTGCATGTTCCGCGACTGCCCGTATGGCCATCCATGCGCGCTGAACGTCGGCGTCGATGAGGTGGTCGAGACCGCCCGCGAGCAGCTTGCGCGCGCACCGGGCGCGCAAGCTGGCGCGCCCGGTAGCCTGCATGAGGGAACCGTTTCACTGTTTTTCGAGGATCTGCACCATGCTGCGTAATTGCCGCCGACTGCGTGTGCTGACCTGGCACGTGCACGGCAACTACATGTACTACTTGAGCCAGACGCCGCACGATTTCTATCTGGTAACGAAACCGGGTCATCCGCCCGGTTACGCCGGCAAGGTCGGCGTGTTGCCGTGGGGCGAGAACGTGCACGAGATCGCGATCGACGACGTCGCCAGCCACGAGTTCGACGTGGTGCTGTACCAGCATCGCACGCACTGGGAATACGACCGCGAGCACGTGCTGAGCGCCGCGCAGCGACTTCTGCCGCGCGTCTACGTCGAGCACGATCCGCCGCAGGAAAACGCGTTCGAGCAATGGCATTGGGTCGACGATCCCGGCACGCTGCTGGTGCACGTCACGCACTTCAACCGGCTGATGTGGGACTGCGGCGTCACGCCGACGCGCGTGATCGAACACGGCGTCGTGGTACCCGACGGCGTGCGTTACAGCGGCGAACTGCAGCGCGGCATCGTGGTAGTCAATCATCTCGCGCAGCGCGGCCGGCGGCTCGGCGCGGACATCTTCAGCGAAACGCGCACGCGCGTGCCGCTCGATCTCGTGGGCATGGACGCGCAGCGGCTCGACGGCATCGGCGAAATCGGCAATCTCGATCTGGCCTCGTTCAGCGCGCGCTACCGCTTCTTTTTCAATCCGATCCGCTGGACCAGCCTCGGCCTCGCGATCGTCGAGGCGATGACGATCGGCATGCCGATCGTCGGTCTCGCGACCACCGAGCTCGCGACCGTGATCCGTAACGGCGAAAACGGCTTCGTGCATACCGACGTCGATGCGCTCGTCGACGCGATGCTCGGGCTGCTGCGCGATCCAGAGGAAGCGCGGCGGCTCGGGGAAGGCGCGCGGCGCACGGCGCTGGAGCGTTTTCATATCGACCGTTTCGCGCAGGACTGGCACGACGCGCTGCTGCACGTCACCGCGTGACGCCACGCCGCTTTTCAACGCCCATGCGCTCCAACCACAGGATCACGCACCATGAAAGAACTCACCCGCAAGCGCATTCTGGTTACCGGCGGCGCCGGCTTTCTCGGCTCGCATCTGTGCGAACGGCTCGTCGCGCAGGGGCACGACGTGCTGTGCGTCGACAACTTCTACACCGGCACGAAGGACAACATCGCGCATCTGCTCGATTGTGCGAACTTCGAGCTGATGCGTCACGACGTGACGTTCCCGCTGTATGTGGAAGTCGATGAAATCTATAACCTCGCGTGCCCCGCATCGCCGATTCACTACCAGTACGATCCGGTGCAGACCACGAAGACCAGCGTGCATGGCGCGATCAATATGCTCGGGCTGGCCAAGCGGGTGAAAGCGCGGATTTTCCAGGCGTCGACGAGCGAAGTGTATGGCGACGCGCTCGTGCATCCGCAGAAGGAAAACTACTGGGGTCACGTGAATCCGATCGGTCCGCGCTCGTGCTACGACGAAGGCAAGCGCTGCGCGGAAACGCTATTCATGGACTATCGCCGCCAGCATGGTCTGTCGATCCGCATCGCGCGTATCTTCAACACCTACGGCCCGCGCATGCATCCGTCCGACGGCCGCGTGGTGTCGAACTTCATGATGCAGGCGCTGCGCGGCGAACCGCTGACCGTCTATGGCGACGGTACGCAGACGCGTTCGTTCTGCTATGTCGACGACATGATCGATGCCTTCATCCTGCTGATGAACAGCGCCGACGATCCGGGCGGCCCGGTCAACCTCGGCAATCCGCACGAAGTGTCGATGCGCGAGATCGCGCAGCGCATCGTCGCGGTGACCGGTTCCGCTTCGCCGCTCGAAACGCAGCCGCTGCCGGCCGACGACCCGTGGCACCGGCAGCCGGACATCTCGCTGGCCATCAAACTGCTCGGCTGGCAGCCCGGCATGTCGCTCGATGAAGGGCTGCTGCGCACCGCGCATTATTTCCGCGCGCGCATCGAGGCGAGTCGGCCGATGCCGCCGCAGCAGGTGGGGGAACGAGTCTCGTGACGCGCATTAAAAAAGAAGCGACCGCGAAGGTCGCTCGGGGAGCAGTGCCACGGAGGCCGCTCAAAAGCCATGCCGCGAAGGGCGTGCGGGCTATGGCATTGGGTTCATGAGGAACGGAGGGTGGACTCCGCGTCGCTCGTCAGCACTGTCATCGGTCCCGCGCTCAACGCGGCCGAGATGATCGCGAGGCGTTCGGCCGGGCAATCGACCAGATCGACGCTCAGCGACTCGCGTCCGCCCGCGGTGTTCACGTGCGCGGACCAGCCGCACACGTGCGCATGATGTTCGATCAGGCTCTTCCAGACTGCGACGACTCGGAGTGATCCCGGGGTTGCAGAAACAGTCAGACGTTTCACGTTCATGGCTTCCATACGGCATCGCGCCGCGCCTCGGGTTCGGATCGCAAGGTTTGATAATGTGGTGTGTAGGTTGAGGTTAGACGTCTGAACTTTCAAAGCAAAGCATATGCCTCTGTCCGTAACTGATGTGTTACGGACAGCAGCTTGTGCGCGCGTGCTAAGGCAATGTGGCGCTTTTCAGCGATCGGTTATGTGAAACGCGCCAGGCGGGATGCCCGAACGGCGCTGCGGTAAGAACGATACGAAAGAACTCGGCAGGTATTTTCTACATGGCTGGCGTGTCCGCGCGAATGCGCATCACGGTCTGGCGCGAAGTGCCGAAGCGTCGCGCGACTTCGCTGACCGACTGTCCTCTGCCGAGGGATTGCAGCACGCGTTGGCGCTGTTGCTCGGACAGCGACGGCGGCCTGCCCGTGGGTTTGCCGCTCGCGCGAACGGCCGCGAGACTATCGCGGCTACGCAGGCTGCGGCACGCGGCATCGAGCCGCACCAGCGCGCGCAGCGCCTTCACCGCCGAAGGCTCGGGACGTCCGGCCAGATCGGTATGGCCGACTTCGACGCAACGCAGCGCCACACCGGCCTTCCGGCACTGCATCACGGTGGTGAGAATGTCGCGCGCATTGCAGCCGAGCGCGGCCAGCTCGAGCACGACGAGCGTATCGCGCGGCGCGATGCGCCGGATCAGACTCTGCAGTTCGGGGCGCTCGCGTCCCTGCGTGTAGGTCGGCAGATCCTCGACCACGAGCCGCGCGAGCGTGACCATGTAGCCCGCCTTGTCGAGCCGGATCAGCGCCTGCTCGTGGCGAACCGCATCGTGCGCGCCGAACAGATAGATGTGTAGTTTTTCCACGTCGCCTTCGTAGTCGCGATCCGCCATTCGCGGCGCTATTGCACTCGGAATCCCGTTAGTTCGAGCGACGACGTTGCACACGTCGTCGCTCATCGCGCTCAGGGCTGCCGCTGGCCGCCCTGATGCGTCGGAGGAGTCTGGTTCTGTTGCTGCTGTCCGCTGTCTCGGCCGGGTTGCGCCGGGTTCGACGGCTGTCGATTCGAATTCTTGTCCGAGGTCATGAGGTTCTCCTGTATGAGATTGCGGGTGACCGTGGCTAACCACGGCCATCGTGACTGACTCGCAATCGGCGTTCCCGGTCGCTGCGCAGCCGCGTGAGACCGTTCGGCGGGCATGCAGGTGCCGCGCAATGAGGCTTCTGCTGTCGACGCAAGCGACCCGGAGAAGGAATCTTGGAAGTGTATCAATCGCGTTAAGCGTCCAATACGGTTGGCGTGGGTATTGGCGCGATTGAACTGTGATTGTGTGTGGGCAGTGGACGCGCGGCATGTAGTGGCCGCGGAATCTGGCTGGCGGAAAGGAATGTAGCGCCTTGCTCAATGCCCGGCGCAAACCGGCGATCCGGAGACGAGCCGCCGCAAGGAAAGCGACGGCCCGCTCGCCCTTTACTGAACCTGGCTGCGCAGCGTCTTCGCGGCCGCAACCATGTTCGTCAGCGCCGGAATCACTTCAGCCCACTGGCGGGTCTTCAGGCCACAGTCCGGGTTCACCCATAGTCGCTGCGCCGGAATGCGCTCCGCCGCCTTTTGCATCAATTGCACGATGTGCTGCTGCGTGGGGATGTTCGGCGAGTGAATGTCGTAGACGCCCGGGCCGATTTCGTTCGGGTAGTTGAAGTCGTCGAACGCGGCGAGCAGCTCCATGTCCGAGCGCGAGGTCTCGATCGTGATGACGTCCGCATCCATGCCGGCGATCGACGCGATGATGTCATTGAACTCGGAATAGCACATATGCGTGTGGATCTGCGTTTCGTCGCGCACGCCGTTCGCGGTAATCCGGAACGACTCGACCGCCCAGCGCAGATACTCACCCCATTGCGCGCGGCGCAGCGGCAAGCCCTCGCGCAACGCGGCTTCGTCGATCTGCACGACGCGTACACCGGCCTTTTCCAGGTCGAGCACTTCTTCGCGAATCGCCAGCGCAAGCTGGTAGCACGACACCGAACGCGGCTGGTCGTCGCGCACGAACGACCAGTTCAGGATCGTCACGGGGCCGGTCAGCATCCCCTTCATCGGCTTGTTCGTCAGCGACTGCGCGTAGCTGATCCATTCGACCGTCATCGCCCGCGGACGGCTGATGTCGCCGAACAGGATAGGTGGCTTCACGCAGCGCGAACCGTACGACTGCACCCAGCCGAACTGGCTGAACGCGTAGCCGTCGAGTTGCTCGCCGAAGTATTCGACCATGTCGTTGCGTTCGGCTTCGCCATGCACGAGCACGTCGAGACCGAGCGCTTCCTGTTCGCGCACGCTGCGCTCGATTTCCCGCCGCATCGCGTCCCGATAGCCTGCCTGATCGAGCGCGCCGCTCTTGAACTGGCTGCGAGCGTGGCGGATTTCCACCGTTTGCGGGAACGAGCCGATCGTCGTGGTCGGGTATGCGGGTAGTTCGAGCAGCGCGGCCTGCTTCGCCGCGCGCTCGGCATAGGCGTGCTGGCGATTGCCGAGATTGGCGTCGATGCGCGCGAGCGCGGCCTTCACCGCCGGGTTGTTCACGCGCGGCGACTCACGGCGCGCGGCAACCGCGGCGGCATTGGCGGCGAGTTCATTGGCGACCTTATCGCGGCCACCGTTCAGTGCGGTGGCGAGCACCTTCAGTTCGTCGAGTTTTTGCAGCGCGAACGCGAGCCAGGAGCGGATTTCCGCATCGAGCTTCTCTTCGCTCGCGAGATCGACCGGCACGTGCAGCAGCGAGCACGACGGCGCGAGCCACAAGCGCTCGCCGAGTTGGCGCGCGAGCGGCGCGAGCCATTCGAGCGCGGCGTTCAGGTCGGTCTTCCAGATGTTGCGGCCATTGATCGCGCCGACCGACAGCACGCTGTGCGCGGGCAGCTTGCGCGCGGCCAGCGCGACTTCGTCGCGTGCGTTGATTGCGTCGATGTGCAGACCGTCGACGGGTAAGCCGCACGCGAGTTCGAGGTTCTCTTTCAGCTGGCCGAAGTAGGTAGCGAGCAGCAGCTTGACGCCGCGTTCCTCGAAGCCCTGATACGCGGTCACGAACGCGTCGCGCCATGCCGGATCGAGTTCGGTGACGAGCACCGGCTCGTCGATCTGCACCCACTCGACATCCATCACCTTGAAATAGTCGAGCAGCGCGCGATAGACGGGCATGATGCGAGCCAACAGCGCGAGTTTGTCGGAGTCGTCCTTCGCCTTGCCCAGCCATAGATACGTGATCGGGCCAATGATCACCGGCTTCGCCTTGACGCCCTGCTCGCGCGCTTCACGCAGCTGTTCGAGGAAGCCGGACGTGTCGAGGTTGAACGTCGTATCGGCGGTGAATTCAGGGACGATGTAGTGGTAGTTGGTATCGAACCACTTCGTCATTTCGCCGGCCGCGACGCCGCCGCAGCAGGCGGCGTGCTCCTCGGCACCCTGCGCCGAACGGCCGCGCGCGACGCGGAAGTAGTTGTCGAGCCTGTCGCCATGAAAGCCCTGCACGCGTGCCGGCAGATTGCCGAGGGTGAAGCTCATGTCCAGCACCTGGTCGTAGAACGCGAAATCGCCGACCGGTGCGAGATCGAGCTCGCTCTGGTCATGCCAGTGACGCGCGCGTAGTTGCGCGCCTAGCGCCTTCAGTTCCTCGCGCGACGATTCGCCCTTCCAGTAGCGTTCGAGGCCGAACTTCAGTTCGCGTTTTGCGCCGATGCGCGGGAAGCCGAGATTATGTGTCGTGACCATGGAGGCTGCCTTCCGATGAAAAAATGCAAGGAACGATGTAAGGATCGGCAGCCATGATAGGGGCTTCGTTCCATGAAGAAAAATGGCATTATTTCATTTATTCATTAGTTTTGTTCATTCGAGTTGTCGGGCGCCTGGATCGGGTCGCGGGGGGGGGGGGGGGGGGGGGGGG